>JAFXNX010000340.1 GCA_017529175.1 Clostridia bacterium | reverse complement strand
TACTGTATATGCCGCCGAGCGAGCAAAGCTCCTCATGGGTCCCCTCCTCGACGATACGACCCGCCTCGAGGACGATTATCTTATCCGCTTTCGAGAGAGTCGTTATACGGTGCGATATCAGTATGACCGTCGCCGTGCCGAATTTTTCCTCGATCTTGCGGCGAATGGCGGCGTCTGTTTCCGTATCTACCGCAGAGAGGGAGTCGTCGAATATCATTATCGGACAGTCCGTCGTGAAGTTGCGCGCTATCGCCGTGCGCTGCTTCTGACCTCCGGAGAGGGTCACGCCGCGTTCTCCGACGAAGGTGTCGTATCCTTTCGCGAACGATTCCGCGGTCTCGTGCAGACAGGCGGCGCGGGACGCTTCCTCGATCTTTTCCTGAGTTATATCGTCCGATTTTATACCGATGTTTTCACCGAGAGTTCTTGAGAAGAGGAATGGCTCCTGAAGCACCATACCTATGTTCTTTCTCAAGTGCTCCGCGCGGATCTTTCGTATATCGACGCCGCCTATGGTTATCCTGCCGTCACCGTCCTCAACGTCGTAGAGACGGTCGAGAAGGAGAACTATCGTCGATTTTCCGCTTCCGGTACCGCCGAGGATACCGAGCGTCGTGCCGGACTTGATCGTGAGATCAATGTTTTTGAGTATCTCTTTTCCTTCGACGTAGGAGAAAGATACGTTCTCGAACACTATATCCCCCGTCATATCGGCGTCGATGGCGTCGGGCGCGTCGCGCTCTTCTTCGGCTTCCATTATTTCATAGACCCTTCCGATGGAGACGCCCGCCTTGCTCATTTCGGATATCATCCTTCCGAGCATACGGATCGGCCATATCAGCATCGAGTTGTAGGAAATGAAAGCGATCAGTTCTCCCGCTGTGAGCGTGCCTCTTACGCAGAAGACGGAGCCGAACACGACAACGAGCATTATCTGCGCGCCGGAGAGTATATCCGACGAGCTCCAGAAGAAACTCATCGTTTTTGCGAGTCTTACCCAGAGGGAAGTATAGTATTCGTTGTGTTCTTCAAAGCGGTCGCGCTCATGCCGTTCTTTTCCGAACGCGCGCACGACTCTCGCGCCTGTCAGATTCTCCTGTACCATCGCGGAGAGCTTGCCCTCGTTTTCGTCGCACACCTTGAACGTTGCGGATATTTTCTTTCTGAAAAGTATCGAATAAGCGATTATCACCGATATCGGGATGACGGCGATGACAGTCAGACGCACATTCATCGAGAGCATAAACGCTATTGACATTGCGAGCATTATAAGGATCCTGAGCACCGATACGAGCTGTTCGGAAATAAACCGCCTTATCATGTCTACGTCGGACGTACACCTTTGGATGATGTCTCCGGTCTTGTTCTTCCCGTGCCAGCTGTAGGGAAGTCTTTCTATGTGTGAAAAGAGCGTGTCGCGCATCTTTTTGGTCAAAGACTCCGACGCTCTCGCGTTTGTGACGCGAAGCAGATATCTCATCGCCATATTGAACGCCGCGACGGCAACGAGAGCTGCCGCCATGACCCAGATGTTATCGCGAAGATACGAAGCGCCGCCCGCCCTCTCGACAAGATCTTTCGATATGCCGGTGAGCTCTTTGGCGCCCTCGGGATCTGGCAGGATGCTGTCTATCGCGACGCGGATGATCTGCGGCGCGATCATTTCGGTGAACGCCGCGAGCGCCGTCGTGATGACCGACAGCGCGAGCATTATCCGGCTTCCGCGCATGAACGCGAGCATCATCCGGCTTCTGCCGCTCTTTTTCCTTTCTTCAGTATTTATATTCTCCATAAATTACCTCTTTTCAGAATAAAATGCCCCGCGTCATATCAGATGCAGGGCGTTGTGATTGAATTATTCTTTTAGTCTTCTTCCTGCTTTGCGACAGCGATCGACAGCTCTTCAAGCGACGCGGGGTCGGCGGGAGCCGGACACTTCGTCATAAGCTCGGACGCGTTCTGTACCTTCGGGAATGCGATGACCTCGCGGATATCCTCAAGTCCGAGGAGCAGGCAGACGAGTCTGTCAAGACCGTATGCGAGACCGCCGTGCGGAGGAACGCCGTATTTGAACGCTTCGAGAAGGAATCCGAATTTGAGATTTGCCGCCTCGTCGTCAATACCGAGTACGCTGAACATCTTCGACTGAAGCTCGCGTGAATGTATACGGATAGAGCCTCCGCCGAGTTCGACGCCGTTGAGGACTATATCATACGCTTTGGCGCGTACCGCTCCCGGATCGCTGTCGAGAAGAGGAATATCCTCGTCCATCGGCATAGTGAAGGGATGGTGCATTGCGTAGAATCTGCCGTCCTCCTCGCTGTACTCGAGGAGCGGGAATTCGGTCACCCACAGGAAATTGAATTTTGATTTGTCGATCATGCCGAGTTTCTTCGCGACGTGGCATCTGAGCGCGCCGAGAGAATCGAACACGACTTTGTTTTTAGCGGCGACTGCGAGAAGAAGGTCTCCTTCTTCAACGCCCGCTTTGTTGAGGATCGCGGATATTTCGTCTTCGGTCAGGAATTTTGCGAAAGACGACGATACTGCGTCCGGCGCAAACTTGTACCATGCAAGACCTTTCGCGCCGTAGCTCTTCACGAACTCAACGAGCGCGTCTATCTCTTTACGCGACATCGAAGCGCCGCCCTTGACGTTGATGGCGCGTACGGATCCGCCTTCTGCAACGGCGCCGGAGAAGACTGCGAATCCGCAGCCCGCGGCGACCTCTGACAGGTCGCAAAGTTCCATACCGAAGCGTGTGTCGGGTTTGTCGGAGCCGTATCTTTCCATAGCTTCACGCCACGTCATACGCGGGAACGGGACTTCGAGAGGCAGTTTCATGAATTTATCGAATACAGTCTTGATAAATCCTTCGTTTACCGCTATGATGTCTTCTTCCGTGACGAAGGAGAGCTCCATGTCTATCTGCGTGACCTCCGGCTGACGGTCGGCTCTGAGGTCCTCGTCTCTGAAACAGCGTGCGATCTGGATGTATCTGTCGAATCCGGAGCACATAAGAAGCTGCTTGTATAGCTGGGGAGACTGGGAAGAGCGTAGAATTTGCCGGGATGGACGCGGCTCGGTACGAGATAGTCTCTCGCTCCTTCCGGAGTCGGTTTGATGAGGTCGGGAGTTTCGATCTCGATGAAACCGTTATCCGTGAAATAGTTGCGGGCTATCTTGCATATCTCGCTTCTTGCGATGATGTTTCTCTGCATATCCGGACGGCGAAGGTCAAGATAACGGTGCGTAAGACGCAGTTCGCTCTTGACGTCGCTGTTTTCAACGATCGCGAAGGGAGGCGTCAGCGCCTCGGACAACACCTTGAAGGAGTCTACCGCGACTTCCACCTCTCCCGTCTTCATATTGGCGTTGACCGCCGCCGCGCCGCGTTCTCTGACGACGCCCTTTGCGGCGACGACGTATTCGGAACGGGCTGCAAAAGCGGTGTCGAATATACCCTTGTCGGTATTTTCGTCAAATGCGAGCTGAACGATGCCCGTTCTGTCGCGCAGGTCTATGAATATAAGACTTCCGAGGTCGCGCTGTTTCTGTACCCAACCGACGAGCGCGACGCGCTCGCCCACGTTATTTTTCGAGAGCTCACCGCAATAGTGAGTCCTTACGTCGCTTTTTTCAAATGCGTTGTTCATTTTTCACATTCCTTTCTTCTGTTCTTCTGTTAAATGTATTCGCAGACGCGGTCGATCTCAATCTCCTGCTGTGAGTTTTCTCCCATGTCGCCTGTCATCGTACGCAGATTCGCGCGTCCCGATTCAAGCTCCGAGTCGCCGATTATCAAAACGTACTCCGCGCCGATCTTATCGGCGTATTTCATCTGCGCTTTCAGACTGCGTCCCACGGCGTCGCACTCGGCGTACACACCCTGCCGTCTGAGAGATGAAACGATGCTTTGCGCCTTGATCTGCGCGGCGTCTCCCATCGAGGCGATATACAGCTTCGGAGCGGCGGGCGAGGGGATCTCAACGCCGCTCTCGTCGAGCGCGAGAAGCAGTCTTGTGATACCCATGCCGAATCCGCACGCGGGAAGGGCGGGACCGCCGAGCTCTTTGACAAGCCCGTCGTATCTTCCTCCTCCGCATACAGTGCCCTGAGCGCCGATGCTCTCGGAGATGAATTCAAATACTGTTTTGGTGTAGTAGTCAAGTCCGCGCACGAGCATCGGATCGATAATGTATTCGATATTTGCCGCGTCAAGCATTGCGCGAAGCTTATCCATGTGCTTTGCGCAGTCGTCGCAAAGATATTCGAGCGTCTTCGGAGCGCCGAGCGCTACTTTGTGACAGGTCTCGTTCTTGCAGTCGAGAACGCGCAGCGGATTGATCTCGAGTCTTGTTCTGCAGGTCTCGCAAAGCTCGCCCTCCCGGTCTTTCAGGTATGCGACGAGAGCTTCGCGGTAACGCGGACGGCATGACGGACAGCCGATGGAGTTGATGTGCAGCTTTATCCCCTTTATTCCGAGCTCGCGAAGCGCGGTGTCGGCAAGGGAGATGACGGTGAAATCTGCTCCCGCGTCGGCTGATCCGAAGACTTCGG
>JAFXNX010000339.1 GCA_017529175.1 Clostridia bacterium | reverse complement strand
GTGGTCGAGGTGGAGCGCGAAATCAATGCCGGAGTCCTCAGCCGCCGCTTTTGCGAGAGCCATCAGGTACGCGTGCTTCGCGTACTTTCTCGCGCCTGCGGAGACCTGAAGGATGACGGGGCTTTTTGCTTCTGCCGCAGCTTCAGTGATCGCCTGGATGATCTCCATGTTGTTGATGTTGAACGCGCCTATGGCGTATCCGCCTTCATAAGCTTTTTTGAACATTTCAGTCGTTGTTACAAGTGCCATATTTACCTCCGCGTCATAAGACGTAATATTTTTTCATTTAATATTTTAAACCCGCGAGCGCTAAAAATCAACCGTAAAATCGAAAAAAAGGATTTTTTAACTTCATATACAAAAATTATTGAAATATCTATTTAATTATGGTACAATAGTTACGATAAAATTATCAGGTTGAAATTTGATATGATCGATTGTTTGGTTTCCGCCGTCAAGTGCGGAAGTTATGATGCGGACGCGGTAAGGGACGCGATGGACCGGCTGCTTGAGCCGCTCGGGGGACTTGACTTTATTTCCCCCGGAATGACTGTCGCGATAAAGGCGAATCTTGTCGCGGCGATGAAGCCGGAACGCGGTACGACAACGCACCCCGCGCTCGTTAAAGAGCTGTGCCGGAGGATCGTGGAACTGGGTGCGACGCCGGTCGTCGGCGACTCTCCCGGAGGTCCTTTTACCGGAATATACCTCAAAGGCATCTACTCGTCGACCGGAATGGGCGCAGTCGAAGAAGTCGGGGGAAAGCTCAACTCGAACTTCGATACGTGCCGTTGCGAGGATAATCCGGACGGCGCCGTGATGAAGAATTTCACATATTCCGCATGGCTTCGCGACGCGGACGTGATAATCAATTTCGCAAAGCTGAAAACGCACGGAATGATGGGTATGTCGGCGGCGGTAAAGAATCTTTTCGGCGCGATCCCCGGAATGATAAAGCCGGAGTATCACTACCGTTTCCCGAACGAGCGGGATTTTGCGAATATGCTCATCGACATCGACGAGTTTTTAAAACCGGCGCTCTCTATCGTCGACGGCGTCGTCGGCATGGAGGGGAACGGCCCTACGATGGGGGAAGTCAAAGAGATCGGCGTCATCGCGGCGTCGCGCTCGCCCTATGCTCTTGACGCGTACTGCGCGGACGTTGTCGGTCTTACTCCCGATGAAGTTCCGACTCTCAGACTGTCAATTGAGCGCGGTCTTTGCAAAGAGGCGGGGGAAGTGGAAGTCGCAGGCGACGGCGCGGGATTCAAAGTCGGCGAATTTAAAAAGATCGACAGCACTAAAAATATAGAATTCTTCACCGGACTGATCGGCTTTAAGGGCGAGTTTTTCAACAGGATAGCGAAAGCGGCGCTCTGCTCAAAGCCGCGCCTTCGTCCGTCCGAGTGCATAGGATGCCGCAAGTGCGAGGGTATCTGCCCCGCAAAGGCGATAACGATGAAGAAAGGGAAGCCTTCGATCGACCGCGGCAAGTGCATCAGGTGCTTCTGCTGTCAGGAGTTTTGCCCGAAGGGCGCTCTCAAAGTACACCGTCCGCTCGTTGCGCGAATACTCACAAAGAGCGACAGTTCATCAAAGAAAAAGAAAAACAAATAATTATATTATTCCTAAAGGAGAAAAAGACATGGCAAAGAACAGGTACATTGGAGATTATCCGGTAATCGGTATCCGCCCGACGATCGACGGCAGACGCGGACCGATGCAACTTCGTGAGAGTCTCGAAAATCAGACGATGGGCATGGCGCTCGCCGCGAAGAAGCTTTTTGAGGAGAATCTTCGCTACTCGAACGGAGACCCGGTAAAGGTCATCATCGCAGACACGACGATAGGGCGCGTTCCCGAAAGCGCGGCATGTGAGAGCAAATTCAAAAAAGAGGGTGTCGCCATCACTCTTACCGTTACACCCTGCTGGTGCTACGGCGCGGAAACGATGGATATGGACCCGAATACCATCAAAGGCGTTTGGGGCTTTAACGGTACCGAACGTCCTGGCGCTGTATATCTTGCAAGCGTTCTGGCGACCCACGCTCAAAAAGGTTTGCCTGCGTTCGGCATTTACGGCCATGAAGTTCAGGACATCGACGACGTCACGAATATACCCGAAGGCGTAAAAGAAAAGCTCCTCAGATTCGGCAGAGCCGCAATAGCGGTCGCTACGATGAGAGGCAAGTCATATCTCCAGATAGGCTCCCAGTGTATGGGTATCGGCGGCTCGATCATTGACCACGCTTTTATGGAAGATTATCTTGGTATGCGTGTTGAGAGTGTTGACGAAGTTGAAATACTTCGCCGTATGGAAGAAGGGATATACGACGAGGAAGAATACCGTAAAGCCCTCAAATGGACAAAAGAGCATTGCAAAGAGGGAAGAGACGATAATCCCGAAAGCGTGGAGTTTTTAGGGGAAACAAGAAAAATCAGATTTACTCCCGAAGAAAAAGAAAAGCAGTGGGAATTCACTGTGAAGATGTACTGCATAATAAAAGACCTTATGGCGGGTAATGAGAACCTTCCCGAACAGTTCAAAGAGGAAAAGGTCGGACACAATGCTATCGCCGGCGGATTTCAGGGACAAAGACAGTGGACAGATCACTGGCCCAACTGCGACTATCCCGAGGCATTACTTTCCTCAACCTTCGACCATAACGGCGCAAGAGAACCCTACACCCTTGCAACTGAAAACGACGTCCTTAACGGGCTTGGCATGCTCTTTATGCGCCTGCTTACCGGCAGAGGTCAGATATTTGCCGATGTCAGGACCTATTGGTCGGGCGATGCTGCAAAGCGTGTGACCGGATATGATTTTGAAGGCAAGGCAAAAGAGTCAGACGGTATTATTCATCTTCTTAACTCCGGCGCCGCTTGTCTTGACGCAACGGGCGTATGCAAAGACGAAAACGGAAACGCGGTGATGAAACGCTGGTGGGAAGTAACCGACGAGGATATCGAAAAGATGACCGACGCGACCAAATGGTGTGAAGCGGGATTTGATAATTTCCGCGGCGGCGGATTTTCAAGCAGTTATACGACCCGTGCCGAAATGCCGGCAACGATGATACGGCTTAATCTCGTAAAGGGTCTCGGACCTGTTTTGCAGATAGCAGAGGGCTGGACGGTAAATCTCCCTGATGAAGTATCCGATAAACTTATGGAAAGAACAAACCCGACCTGGCCGTGCACCTGGTTTGCTCCCCGCTGTGACGGCAAAGAGGGAAGCGCGTTCAGGACCGCTTACGAGGTTATGCAGAACTGGGGCGCGAACCACGGCGCCATCAGTTACGGACATATAGGCGCAGACCTTATAACGATGTGTTCTATGCTTCGTATTCCTGTTTGT
>JAFXNX010000338.1 GCA_017529175.1 Clostridia bacterium | reverse complement strand
GCTGTTCACAGCAGAAATTACAATAACTTCCCCATGCGTCCTCTTAATTGGCATTCACCTCGTTTCTACATCAACGCTTTCTTGTCTAACGGCGAATTATTCTGATTTCCTTTTTTGTAACACATCATTGACAAACCTACATTGAGCTGTTTTCTTCCATAATTTATTTAAACACTAGATAAAAATATCCCGCGGAGCGTGCTCCGCGGGATATGTATTATTCTTTCAGATCAAAGATCAGAAATCTATGCTGCGTCTCTTCTTTGTGATTACCGCTACGCTGATCGCGATAACAGCCGCAAGTACGAGCGCGCCTGCGATATAAGCAACTTCCTTGTCTCCTGTAGGACCTGCAACGGATGAAACCGTGGACTTAACAGTGACAAAGTTCTTGACGTCGTCCGCGCTGAGTGTTGCGCCGTCTGCCGGCTCAAATATCAGGGACATAACGTCCTTGCCTTCTTCAACTTTTGCAAAGATCTTGAGGTCTTTAACGGTGATCGTGATTGTGCCGTCGCCGTTATCCTTGATCTCGAGTGCTGCCTCGTCAACGCCTTCAACGCCCTTGAAGTTGAGTTTGCCTTCAGCCTTCTTGAGGTCGATCGTGAAGGTAACAGACTTTACGCCGGATGCGGAGTACTTCTTCTCGTTCGGGATAGCGATCGCGAACGTACCGTCATCACGTGCTATGACATTCGTCTCTATTTCGCTGGTCTCTTCCTTAGGTTGGGTCTGACCGCCGCCGCCACCGCCGGGGATAACTTCCTGCTGACGCTCGCCTGTCTGCGTCCAGTCAACGAAGTTGTAGTACTGAACGTTGTCAAGGAGGATCTGGCAGTTCATTCTTCTGAGGATGATCTGGCAGGAGTCAAGTCCGGGAGTATCGAAATATCTGTAGCTTCTTGAGAAGATAGGAGTTGCGGTAGGAGCTACGTGTCCGTCCTTCATTTCGGGGTCGAAATAGTATCTCATCTCGGAGTTCGCTCTGTAGTACTGGAACACAACGTGGTGCCATTCGTTGAGCGTGAATGTGCCTTCAGCGGAGTCGATCATCTTGCTGGTGTCGGTCTCCTGAAGGATGAACTTACCGAGGTTGAAGGCGTAACCGCACATATATTCATAAGTTCTTGCGCCGCCGAACCAGTTGTAAAGCGCGGAGTTGTAACCGCCTGCAAACGTCTCGGTGCCGAGAACTTTTACGTCGAACTCCATTGTGTAGCTGCAGTCCGCCGGTGTGAACGTGGGCTGTTCGATGTCGTCAATCGTGGACAGATAGTTATTCTCGTTCAATCCGCTTTCTGTCTCATTGCTCTTATCCCAACGCGCAACGTGGTTTCCGGCATTTCCGTCTTCAGCTACCCATTCACCGTTCTGCGCGCTTCCGAGGATATACATATCGTCTTCTGTCTCATAATCAAGGACGGTATGATTCGACTCATCTATTGTAAGAGGATAATCGGGAACACTTCTGGGAGCTACGTATCCTGCTCCGCTCTCGAAAGTGTCGCTGTGAGTAGAATGCTCACTGACCTTTTCATCGGAAAGGGTTATGGGGTTGGAACCGCCGCAGGTCTTCGGATAGAAGTTCTGCTGAGCGTTGATGATACCGCTGCCCCATGCAAGACCCGCGTTGTACTGAGCTGCGCCGGAAGTACCGTCTGCGTTGTAAACGACCGCGGACATACCGTACTCTCTGCCGATAGCGCCGTTCGGAGTCTTGTACGAATAGTTGGAATACTCATGAGAATAGCTGTCGATATAATGCCACGGAATAGCTGCTTCGTATGTAGTGTAAGATGCGGAATCGGAGCTGTAGTTTGCGCCTGTCGGAACTACTGCAACAAGAGCGTCTCCGCCGGAGTAGGACGTCATACCTACGCCGTCGCCGCCTGCCGCGTTGTTCCAAGCTTCCGTGAAGCCGCCTGCCGCCTGCACGTAACCCATGCAGATATCGTCGATGTCGCCTGCGCTCCACGGTTTGCCGTCAAGCTCTGCGTCATAGTAATCCGGGAATCCGCCTGTTACCGCGTTGTATCCTTCCGGGTCAAGTCTGAACTGAACCGCGTCGCCGTTCCAGGTCTCGCGTTTACCGTTCTTGAGCGAGTGTCCGTCAGGGTCGGAAACTTTAACAGCGATATAGAAATAATTCTCATCCCAACGGACCCACATTCTGTAGCTCATGTTGAGCGCCGTCGCGTTATAACCGACTTTTGCACCGGGGTTTCTGTAGAAGAAGGTGTTGTACTCGTTATACTCCGGAGAATCCGTCTCCGCGAGAACGATCGCGTTGCCGACTTTTGACTGGTCGACGATCACCGATACGTTACCCCATTCAGCTTCGCTTACGATACCGTCAATATTCGGCTTGACGTCGAAGTACGGAGCCTCGACGACTTCCGATACAGGTACGTCAGCGATCGCTTGAGCGGGAAGTGCCGCCGCGAACGTCGCAATTACCATAACGGCAACGATCAGCATTGAAAGTGTTCTTTTCATTTTTGATCTCTCCTTAAAAATATTTTTCACAAAATAATTTTCAAAACAAATGCCCGTTCATTAAAATTATATTTCCGCCGTCCGGAAATGTCAACCGGTGGATAAAGGGATCATTTCCGTCATACGGGCAAAACGCGGGGAAAATACATATTCCCCTTACTTTTCCTCTTTTTCCTCGACGTCTTCGCAAAGATGCTTGCCGCACGCGGGGCAGACTATGTCGGACGTATCCGCGTCGCTCTCGAAGCAGATCTGTTCTCCGCAGTTCGGGCAGAGAGCGCAGATCATATCTTCTCCGCAGTTCTCGCAGTCGCCGTCGCAATCGTCGTCATACCAGTCGTCGTCATCATCGTCATCGT
This sequence comes from Clostridia bacterium, assembly GCA_017529175.1. The sequence continues at coordinate 641 of JAFXNX010000338.1, read as the reverse complement.
CGTCGTAGAGCAGTTCCTCAACGTCGCCGAGGTCCTCGTCGAGTTCTTCCGCGTATTCGTTCAGAGTCTCGAGGTCTTCGTCGATCTCGTCGATAGCGGTCGCAACGTCGCCGAGAAGGTCAATGATATTCTTTATGAGCTTTACTTCGTCTTTTTCCCCGTCGAGTTTCATGCCGTCCGCAAGACCTTTGAGGTAAGCCTGCTTTTCACTTATAGTCATAATGGATCATCCTCTCAATAAATCTTTGATAATTATGCTCTTTCGAGATAATCGCCCGTTCTCGTGTCGATGCGGATCTTCTCACCTGTGGAGATGAAGAGCGGCACTCTGATAACGGCGCCGGTTTCCATCGTTGCGTTCTTCGTTCCGCCCTGAGCCGTGTCGCCCTTGACGCCGGGTTCCGTGTCCGCTACCTCGAGCTCGACGAACATCGGAGGCTCGACTGCGAATACGTTTCCTTTGTAGGATTTGACCGTGCAGATCATTTCCTCTTTTACGAATTTGAAGTTGTCAGAGAGCTTGTCTGCGTTGAGCGGGATCTGCTCGTAAGTTTCCATATCCATGAAATAATAGAGCTCTCCGTCGCTGTAAAGATACTGCATCTCTTTGCGGTCTACTCTCGCGTCCTCGAATTTATCCG
>JAFXNX010000337.1 GCA_017529175.1 Clostridia bacterium | reverse complement strand
TACGAAGAAGAGATATAAACAAATTTGAAAAGACAAGCACCGATATAACGGCGATCCCCATTCCGAGCGCGTTGACGACCGAGGTCGTAACGGCGAGCGTCGGGCACATACCGATGAGCTGAACGAGGGTCGGGTTGTTGTCTATCAGTCCGTCTTTGAGTATCTTTTTATATGATATCATAACGCCCCTCCTTTCAGTTGCCCTCGGGTGTGCCGGTGTCGGACTCGGCGTCCGTTATTTCCGGTTCGAGGTAATACCCCTCGGTATCAGCGACAACGTCGATATTGTCACCGGGGTGATAAAGTCCGTCCGACGCTCCTCCGACGAGCGACGGATCGATATTCGTCTCGGGCGCGGCGGCAGTCGTCTCCTCCGTCGCCGCCTCTGTTGTCTCGGCGGCCTCGGTCGTGACGACGCTTTCCGAATCCGTACTCTCCTGCGCGGAGCTTCCAGCGCTTATACCGAGCGCGGAAGCGGCGCCTTCAAGGTCGACCTCGACGGATAACGCCTCGTTAATGCCGGAGATGACCGCTTTCGAGCTGATCGAAGCGCCCGATATCGCGTCGACGTTTTCTCCCGCGACGAGAGTTCCGCTCTTCCCTTTAAACTGCGGAAGGAAGCGCTCGTCCGTCTTGACTCTGCTTCCGACGCCGGGAGTCTCTGACAGAGTGACGATCTCGACTCCCTCTATCGCGCCGTCCTTATTTATACCGACGAGTATCTCGATCTCGCCGCCGTAGCCCTGCGGCTTGACGGTGACGGTATATCCGATCAGTTCGCTGTTCTTTGCGACGAGAAGTATCTCGTGATCGTATCCTTCAAGCGGAAATACTTCCGCTTCTTCAAATATCCTCTCGACCGCCTCTTGTTTTTCCTTTGCGGTATTCTCGTCTATCTTCTCTTTAGTGACCATATTGACTACGGCGAGAAGAAGGGCGACCGCGGAGCATATCAAAGTCAGAACACCCGCGATACGCAGATAATATCCTACTCCGCTCTTATTACTTTTTGGCATCGGTTTTCCCTCCGAAAGGTTTTGGCAAAGTGAGTTTATCGATGTACCATACAAGCAGATTCATAATAAGTATCGAGAACGACGCGCCCTCGCTGTATGCGCCGAAATATCTTATCAGCACGGTGATGACGCCGCATCCGACGCCGAATATCACTTTGCCCCACGGCGCGACGGGTGTCGTTGCGTAGTCCGTCGCCATAAAGATTGCGCAAAAGATAACGCCGCCGGAGAGCACTTCCGTCAGCATCGACTGAACGGGCTCACCGGGTATCCTCGGAAACAGAAGTCCCGCGAGCGCCACGACGCCGATATAAGCGACGGGCGTCTGCCAGGAGATCACGCGCCTTGCGAGAAGGTATATGCCTCCGATGATGAGAAACAGCGCCGATACCTCGCCGATACATCCCCCGACGTTTCCGATGAACAAATCATAACGACTGTTCGTCGGCACCTCGCCCGCGTGCAGCGACGTAAGAGGCGTCGCGCTCGCGGTAATGTCCGCTCCGGGAGAAGTCGAGAACACTCCGTATTTTACTCCCGCGTCGGTGAACACCTTCATTTCATTCGGCCACGCGATAAAGAGGAACGCGCGCGCCGCAAGCGCGGGATTGACTATATTCTTACCTATGCCGCCGAAAAGTCCTTTTACGACGACTATCGCAAAGAACGCGCCGACGACGGGAAGCCAGTACGGCGTTCCGACGGTCAGGTTCATTGCGAGAAGCATTCCGGTAACAACGGCGGACAAGTCGCCGACGGTATTCGGTCTGTGATTTATCTTCTGGAATAGATATTCGAACAGAACGCAGGACGCTACCGATATCGCGCCGAGCGCGAGGGAGCGCATACCGAACACGAGGATGCCCCACACGAACGCGGGAAGCAGCGCGATGACGACGTCAAGCATTATCGACGTCGTGCTTATCGAAGATTTGATATGAGGTCCCGCCGAGACTTTGAAGAGCTTCGGGAACTCGTATCTTCTTCCCATCACTATCTCCTCGGCAATGACCGCGTCTTCTTCGTTTTTATATTCCCCGCCGACGTCGAACTCCGTATTGAGGTCGCGCTTTGCGTCGCCGGCTTTTATGTTGCTTTTCTTTTTCAAATGACGGTCTCCTTTCGGGATATCCGATGAGATTATTTCTTACGTCTCTTTTTGTTTATCTCGCTCTTTGCGAGTTTGAAATACTGGACGAGCGGGATCGCCGCGGGACAGCCGAACGCGCACGAGCCGCACTCGACGCAGTTCATTACGTTGAAGCGCTCCGCTTCGTCATAGTTGCCGATCTTGATCGACGCCGCCATATAGCACGGCGCAAGCCCCGATGGACACGCTTTGATGCATCTGCCGCATCTTATGCAGTTCGTCTCTTCGCGGGCGGTCGCAAACTCCGACGAGAAGAACAAAAGTCCCGACGTCGTCTTCGTTATGGGAAGATCAGCCGACCACATCGCGTTTCCCATCATCGGTCCGCCGTTTATTATCTTTTCGGGAATGAATGAAAGTCCTCCGCAGAACTCCGCGGCGTCCTTGACGGACGTTCCTATCGGAACGAGGACGTTGGAAGGAGTCGCCATACAGTCTCCGTCGAGCGTCACCGTGCGGTATATCGACGGAAGTCCTTTTGCAAAAGCAGTATATATAGCGGAGAGCGTTTCAGCGTTGAATATGACGCATCCGAGGTCTGCGGGAAGCTTTCCGCGCGGCAGCTCTTTTCCGGTCAGAGCGTAGATCAGCCGTCTTTCGTCTCCTTGAGGATACTTCGTCTTGAGAGATACGACTCTCATCGACGAG
>JAFXNX010000336.1 GCA_017529175.1 Clostridia bacterium | reverse complement strand
GGGGAGAACTCTTTGCAAAGAGTTCTCCCCCGGACCCCCTTTCAGAAACTTTGATATGATCCGCGGAATACTCCGCGGATATGTTTTTTTGCTTTTCAATGCCCGCTTCGCCGGGAGTGCAATTCGATACTAACGCTGCAAACAATTTATAAACGGTCCCGATACAGCAGTTGTTTTATTGTATTGATGATGACTATTATTGTTACACTGATAACGATGACTTGACTGATGACTTTCAGATCCTGCTATTCAAATGACACAGCCCGGAAGTATTTCCGGGCTGTAATTTATGGGTTTCCAAAGGGAGTTATCCCTTTGGCGGGGGCGGGGGGGCGGAGCCCCTGAATAATTAAAATCCCCCGGCAAGATTTATTGACAAATATTTTACGATGTGGTATCATATATCTATAAGCTTCGTTTCGGCGAAAAATACACGGGAGGTCGGTCCTTTGGCAGTTCGTAAATTGATCGTGGCGTCGTCAAAGGGCGGCGTCGGAAAATCCACCGTCGCGCTCGGCGTGGCGAACGCGCTTTGCGATCTCGGCAAAAAAATTCTGCTTTGCGACCTCGATTTTGAAAACAGCTGTCTTGACCTTTTTATGGGGATAGAGAACACGGCTCTTTTCAACGCGGGAGACGTTGCTCGCGGCATAGCTCCCGTATCGAAAGCGATCCTCAGTAATTCGCGCGGGCTGTCGTTTCTTTCGGCTCCCGACGCGTCGTCGACCGAGAACGGTATCGACGACGACTATTTTGAGTCGATCGTGACCGCCTTGAACGGCGCGATAGAATTCGTAAAGCCGGATTTTGTGATATTTGACACGGGAACGGCGCGCCGCGTGCCCGCCCGTCTTTCGGAATCGTTTCCGGGGTCGGAGGCGCTCATTGTCGCGTCTCATCAGTCGACGTCGGGCAGAGGCGCGGAGAGGACGGCGGCAACGCTCGAGGAGCACGGTATAAAATCGTGCAGTCTCGTAATATGCGGCTACGAGTTCTATGAGGCGTCGAGCGGAGAAAGAAACGGACTTCTCGCCATAATAGATACGTCGAAGGTGCCTCTTCTCGGGGTAGTGCCTTACGACAGAGAGCTGATGCTTTGCAGCGAGCGCGGCGTAAAAACGCCGAAGGGGACTCCTGCGGGCGTCGCATTCGGCAACATAGCGAAGAGGATATGCGGCAAACGCGTCCGCATTTTCAACGGGATAGGCGTCAGCCGGAAAAAAATTATTTGAAAAACGGAGGCAGTCATGGAAATAGCGATAATTGCGGATGATTCCAAGAAGGAACTTTTGACACAGTTTTGTATTGCTTATTGCGGTATTCTTTCCAAGCACAATATTTGTTCTACGAGTATCACCGGTAAATACGTTTCCGACGCCACCGGTCTTCAGATAGAAAAACTGCTCGCCGGAAATCAGGGCGGCGTTCAGCAGATAACGTCAAGGATCCAGTACAACGAGATCGACGTAGTCCTCTACTTCCGCTCGTCCGACGCGATCCCCACGTATAAGGAAAACGAATATCAGCTCCTTCGTATGTGCGATCTTTACAACATCCCCGTTGCGACGAATATCGCCACGGCGGAGGTCATCATCTGCGCGCTCGACAAGGGCGACCTTGACTGGAGAGAGATCGTCAATCCGAAGTCGGAGTATAACAGAAGAAAAAGAGCAGCGACGTTTTGACAAAACCTTTGCGCTGAAATCTCGGGGTCTGCCGCGTCAGACCCTGTTACTTTTTGTATAGCGGAGTTAATAATGAACGTAAAAATACTTGCTCTCGGCGACGTCGTCGGCGAGCGCGGAACGAAATATATTTCGGGCGGACGTCTTTCGCGCATACGCTCACAGCTCGGAGCGGACCTCGTTATCGCGAACGGCGAGAACAGCGCGAAGGGCAACGGGCTGAGCGTCGACAGCGCGAACGCTCTTTTCGACGCGGGAGTCGATATAATCACCGGCGGAAACCATACCTGGCAGAAAAATCAGGTGTATTCTCTGCTCGACGAGGACTCGCGCCTGATCCGTCCGGCGAACTTTCCCGGCGCGGCGCCCGGCGCGGGCTTTACATACGCCGACGTCAGAGGGATAAGAGTTCTCATTGTCAATCTTTCCGGCAACGCGTTCATGCTCGAGCCCGTCGCGTCGCCGTACGAATGGGCTGATAAAATATTCGAGTCCGAACGCGGGAAATTCGACGTTTCGATAGTGGATTTTCACGCCGAGGCGACGAGCGAGAAGATCGCGATGGGATGGTATCTCGACGGCAGAGCGTCCGCAGTTTTCGGAACGCACACCCACGTCCAGACAGCCGACGCGAGAGTTCTCCCGAAGGGGACCGGATACGTCACCGATATCGGTATGTGCGGCTCAATGAACGGAGTCCTCGGGATAAAGACGGAATGTATACTTCATAAGTTTTTAGTGCATACTCCATGCCGCTTCGAAGAGGCGGAGGGCGACGAGGCGATCCACGGCGCGCTCTTCGAGATCGATCCTTCGACCGGGCGGTGTCTGTCTGTTGCGACGATCCAAAGATAACCGTAAACCCGCCGGGCGCCGGCGGGCATTTTTTATCAATATTCATTATTTTGCAAAAAAATACGTCAAACGCTTGACAGCCGGGGTAAGGCGTGATAGAATAACGTTGATCGATAGAGGCGCATAGTATCATCAGTAACGGCGCAAAGACGGTCTGCCGAAGACCGCGCCGCGAAAGGGGTATATGCCGAAGGCGGAGCGCGGCGAGCTTCGAGCTGGGAGACGGAAATAAGATTCCGCCTACTGTCGCAGAAATGCGGAGAGCTATCAGAAATTAAGATATCGGGGATATTTCCTTATCTTGAGTGATGGCATCGTATCGGTCGCCGTCATTTTTTATTGCGGCGGCAATGACTATCAAAAGGAGAATAAAAATGAAAAAGACAGTATTTGAAGGAGCGGCGACAGCCATTATCACTCCGTTTTTTGAGGACGGGAGCGTCGACTACGAGAGCTTCGGCAGACTTATAGACTTTCAGATCGACGCGGGCATCGACGCGATCGTCGTCGCGGGTACTACCGGCGAGGGCTCGACCCTTTCGGACGAAGAGCACCGCGACGTGATGAAGTACTGCGTCGACCGTGTGGCGCGCCGCGTTCCGGTCATCGCAGGTACCGGCTCCAACGACACCGCGTACGCGATAGAACTGACAAAGGCGGCGTGCGAGATGGACGCCGACGCGATGCTTCTCGTTACCCCCTATTACAACAAAGCAACACAGCGCGGACTTATCGAGTCGTTCGCAAAGATCGCGGACGAGTCGACGAAGCCGTGTATACTTTACAACGTTCCGTCAAGGACGGGATGCAACCTGACTCCCGCGTCGGTGCTCGAGCTTTCGCGCCATCCGAATATCGTCGGAGTGAAGGAAGCGTCCGGAAATATTTCGCAGATCGCCGAGATCGCGGCAATATGCGGCGACGGATTCGACCTTTATTCCGGCAACGACGACCAGATCGTACCGATCATGTCGCTCGGAGCGAAGGGCGTCATTTCCGTGCTCTCGAACCTTCTTCCCGCCGAGACGTCGAAGATGTGTCACCTCTGCCTCGAGGGAGACTACTCCGCGGCGGCGAGGATGCAGCTCGGATATCTTCCCCTTATTGACGCGCTTTTCTGCGAGGTCAACCCGATCCCCGCGAAGGCGGCGATGAGTGCGATGGGATACGGCGCGAACTCGCTTCGTCTGCCCCTCACGCCCATTGAAGAAGCGCACGGTGAACTTCTCCTTCGCGAGATGAGAGCGTGCGGCATAAACGTATAAGGAGCGACGTATGGATATATTACTTTCCGGCATTTGCGGACATATGGGGAGCGAGGTCTATAAGCTGACGCTCGACCCCGCGAGCGGCGTCAGGACGGCGGCGGGGGTCGACCCGTCGGAGTCTTTCGGCATGCCCGTTCCGGTATATAAGACGTTCGGTGAAGTTGACGTTAAGGTCGACTGTATCGTTGACTTTTCACACCATTCGGCGGCGGCGGCGCTGACGGAATACGCGGTAAAGAGCGCGACTCCTCTCGTTGTCGCAACGACCGGTCAGACAGAGGAAGAAAAGAAAATGATAGAGGCGGCGTCCGAAAAGATACCCGTTTTCTTCGCCGCGAACTTCTCCGTGGGAGTGGCGCTTCTGTGCGCTCTCGCCGCGAAGGCGGCGTCTGTCATGAGCGGCGCCGAGATCGAGATCGTCGAGGTACATCACGACAGAAAGATCGATTCTCCGAGCGGAACTGCGATCGCGCTTTCCGACGCGATAAAAGAGGCGCGCCCGGAACTTCGCGCAGTTTGCGGAAGATCGGGACACGCGAAGCGCGAAAAGGATGAAATAGGAATTTCGAGCGTGCGAATCGGAAACGTCGTCGGCGTTCACGAGGTCATAGTCGGAACTCAGAACGAAACGGTGACGCTGAAGCACGAGGCGGGCAGCAGGACTCTCTTCGCCGAAGGCGCCCTCACCGCCGCGAAGTGGCTTGCGGACAAGGCGCCGGGGCTTTACTCTATGAAAGATATGATAAAGATATAACAGTCGGGAGGGAACGGAAAGATGAAGATCGGAATTTACGGTTACGGAAATCTCGGGCGCGGAGTTGAGTATTCCGCGGCGCAGAATAACGACGTCGAGACGGTCGGCGTATTTACGAGACGCGACCCATCGAGTGTTAAGACGGTCCTCGGCGCAAAGGTTTACTCAGCCGACGACGTCGCAAAATTCAAGGATGAGATAGACGTCATGATAATCTGCGGCGGGAGCGCGACGGACCTTCCCGTTATGACTCCGGCGATCGCGAAGAACTTTTCTCTCGTCGACAGCTTTGACACTCATCCGAAAATACCCGAACACTTCGCGGCGGTAGACGCGGCGGCAAAGAGCGCGGGAACGCTCGCGCTGATCTCCGCGGGATGGGACCCCGGAATGTTCTCTCTGAACAGACTTTACGCCTCGGCGATCCTTCCCGAGGGCGAGAGCTACACCTTCTGGGGACGCGGGGTCAGTCAGGGACACTCGGACGCGGTGCGCCGTATCGACGGCGTTATCGACGCAAGGCAGTACACGATACCGAGAGAGGAAGCTCTCGACGCGGTGAGGAGCGGGGCAAACCCCTGCCTTACGACGAGAGAGAAGCACCTTCGCGAATGCTTCGTCGTCGCGGAAGAGGGCGCCGACCTTGAGAGGATCGAGCGCGAGATCGTGACGATGCCGGACTATTTCGCGGACTACGACACGACGGTAAAGTTCATTTCGGCGGAAGAAATGAAGCGCGACCACTCCGAACTTCCGCACGGAGGATTTGTGATCCGGAGCGGAAAGAGCGGCGACGGCTCGCACAAACACACGATAGAATACAAACTGACGCTTGATTCGAATCCCGAATTCACGGCGGGCGTGCTCGTCGCGGCGGCAAGAGGCGTTTACCGCATGAGAAGCCGCGGGGAGACCGGATGTATAACGCTCTTCGACGTAGCGCCGAAAGACCTCTCGCCGCTCTCGCCCGATGAGCTTCGCGCGTCGATGCTCTGATGCCGGAGAAATACGGCAAATAATTAAAACGAGGAATTTGAAATGACAGTCGGTCTTGATACAAGAGATCTGCTTTGCGAAAACGTGTCGGTGAACGGCAAGGGGCATCTTTGCTTTGCCGGAGTCGATACGACGGAGCTTGCGCGTACTTACGGAACGCCGCTCTACCTTATGGACGAAGACAGGATAAGAGAGAGATGCCGCACATACAAGGCGGCGCTGGCAGAGTCGTTCGGCGTTCGCGCCGCGGCGGCTTACGCTTCAAAAGCCGCGTCGTTCAAGGAGATCTACAGGATAATGGCAAGCGAGGGAATGTTCGTCGACGTCGTGTCCTGCGGCGAGATATACACCGCGGTATGCGCGGGATTTCCTCTTGAAAACGCGCTTTTCCACTCGAACAACAAGACGGACGCCGACGTTGCGTTCGCCATGGATCACGGCGTCGGGTATTTTGTCGTCGACAACGAGGAGGAGCTCTTTGCGATCGACCGCGAGGCGTCGGCGCGCGGCGCAAGACAGAAGGTGCTTCTTCGCATCACTCCCGGCATCGATCCGCATACGTTCGCGGCGGTGTCGACGGGAAAAGTCGATTCGAAATTCGGCTCGGCGATAGTGACGGGGCAGGCAAAGGAGATCACGAAGACGGCGCTCTCGCTGTCCGGTCTTGAGCTTGCCGGATACCATTGTCATATCGGCTCGCAGGTATTCGACGCGTCGGTCTACCTTCGCGCCGCAAGCGTCATGCTTGAGTTTATCGACGATATGAGGCGGGACCTCGGATTTACGGCGGACGTACTTGACCTCGGCGGCGGTTTTGCCGTGCGCTATCTCGAGCGCGATCCCGCTGTCGATATCGCAAATAACATTTCCATTATCGCGGAACATATAAAGGGAGTATGCGCTTCGCGCGCGCTTCCCGTGCCGATGGTGATCCTTGAGCCGGGGCGCAGTATCGTCGCCGACGCCGGAATGACTCTTTACACCGTCGGAACGGTAAAGAAGATCCCTGAATTCGTCAATTACGTATCAGTCGACGGAGGCATGACCGACAACGTCAGATACGCTATGTACAAGTCCCCTTACACGCTGATCGCGGCAAACAAAGCGGACGAAGAGCCCGATATGCTTTGCAGCGTCGTCGGAAGATGCTGTGAGAGCGGCGACATAATTCAGGAAAAAGTCGCGCTCCCGTCGTCCGTAAAGAGGGACGATATCGTCGCGTGTCTTACGACCGGGGCGTACAATTATTCGATGGCGTCGAACTACAACCGCATACCCCGTCCGCCGATAGTAATGCTCTCGGGCGGCGCGAGTCGCGTCGCGGTGAGACGCGAAACGTATGACGATATTTCGTCTCTTGACGAGTAGTGAAAGACGGACGGTTTTTGAGCTAAAATAAAAAATTTTCTCAAAAGTGTTGACAAAAGCGCCATTTTATAGTTATAATATATTTTGCCTATGCGTATGGGGACAAGTGTCCTCTTGATTACATCGAATAATTTTCACTTAAAATAAGGAGGTGCGATAATGCTCAGAACTTATCAGCCTAAAAAGCGTCAGAGAAAAAAAGTCCACGGTTTCAGAAAGAGAATGGCAACCGCTGACGGAAGAAAAGTGCTTAAGAGACGCCGCGCGAAAGGCAGAGCGAGACTTACTCACTGAGAGCTGTCCGGATTTTAATATCAAGCGCACCTGAGTCGAAATTACCTCCGATCTTTGAAAAGCGTCGGAGGTTTTGTTCTAAGGGCGAGGGGCGCTGTGGGCAGAGGAGGATCCGGTGAACTATATTTCACTAACGGAAAACCATCTTTTCACGAAGGCGTATTCAGGGCGCCGCGCCGTGACGAAGACCGTCGCGGTATACGTGTTAAAGGACAGGCACGAGAAAAAACTGAAACGAGAGAATCCGCTGAAAGAGAGCATAAACCGTGTGGGCATTTCAGCCTCGAAAAAGATCGGAGGCGCAGTGGAGAGAAACCGGGCGAAAAGGATAATCCGGGAGGCGTATAGGCAGATCGACCGGGAATGCGGTATCAGGCGCGGCTTTATAATCGTCGCCGCGGCGAGAGAACGCACCACTGAGGTTAAAATGCAGGACGTAAAACGTGACATGCAGTACGCGCTCACAAAACTCGATATGCTCGAAGTACCTGCCGCAAAGAGCGCGGCAGAAGAAACAAAGGGTGTCGGAGATGAAACTTAACAAGCTGCTCAGCAAACCGCTTGTCATTCCGATACGGCTTTATCAGAAATTCATATCTTCCGGAAGGCCGGCGTCATGCCGCTTTACGCCGACGTGTTCGTCGTATGCGATAGGCGCGCTCGAGGAATGGGGTCCTGTCGTCGGACTTGTCCTCGCCGTCTGGAGGGTACTCAGGTGCAACCCGTTTTCAAAGGGCGGGTACGATCCGGTCCCTCTCCGGAAGAAACACAGGACCGCGGAAAACCCCGCAAAACAGGAAAGCGCTGTAGACGCGCAGGACGGAGATACGCCGTCCGACAAATAAACCAAAAGGAAAAGTGCTATGTTTATTGAAGGAATAGTTGATATTATACGCGTACCGATCGCGTTCATCCTTCGCATTTGCCATGATTTCTGCAATCTTATCGGGATCGGAAATTATCTTTTCGCCCTGTTCTTCTTCGCTATAATCATGCAGATCATTCTGCTTCCCTTCGGGATCAAGCAGCAGAAGAACTCGATAAAGCAGGCAAAATTCGCGCCGAAGGTCGCGGCTATCAGAAACAAATATAAGGGCCGCACCGATAAAGCGACTCAGCAGAAGATACAGCAGGAGACGATGGCGCTGTACAACAAGGAGAACTTCAATCCCATGAGCGGATGTCTTCCTCTCCTCGTTCAGATGCCTATCCTCTTCGCGCTCTTCAGAGTTATCACGATGCCGATAAGATACCTCTCAAGTGTCCCCTCGGCGGCGATAACCAAGATGGTGGCTCTTTCGAACAGCCTTTACGCAAAGGGCTTTACGGGAATAGAGCAGATCGCATCGAACGACGCTTACTCGCAGATCAAGCTCGTGTCTAACCTCCGCACGCTCGGAGAAGGAACGGCGACGAGTATGGCAAAGGCGGCGGGCGTTACGGACTTCGACTTCTCGAGGATCCCGAACTTCAAATTGTTCGGCGGATCGATCGACCTTTCCGTCGCGCCGAGAGATACCGGCTGGTCATGGATGATACTCATCCCGGTCATCACGGTAGCCGCTCTCATTTTCAGCCAGTGGCTCACTAAGAAATTCACATATCAGGATCCCATGCAGCAGAACGCTCAGGGCGGATGCAGTATGAAGGCGATGCTTTACGCGATGCCTCTTCTGTCCGGCTATTTCGCATGGATCGTTGCCGCGGCAATCGGTATCTACTGGATATTCAGAAACCTTCTTTCCCTGCTCCAGCAGATAATTCTGTCTAAAGCAATGCCGCTTCCCGTCTTCACCGAAGAGGACTATAAAGAAGCGGAGCGCGAAATGTTCAAGACTCAGGTAAAGAAGAAGAACACCGAGCGCGACCCGAACAGCCCGAGACCCCGTTCTCTCCACTATATTGACGAGGAAGACGACGAGGATACGGCAGACGACGGTAAAGTCACAAGATACGACGATGTCGACGACTCTGCAACGGATAAGAGCGATGACGCCGCGTCTGACGAAAAGAACACTAAATTGAACGGCGTCGAGATCAAGGGCGTCAGCTCGATTGAAGCTCCCATCAAGGACGACAAGGGAACGAAATTCGAGAAAAAAAAGAAAAAATGAGGTAAACCGAATATATGAGCGAAGAAATCTTTGTTACCGGCAAAACCGTCGAAGAAGCGATGAATAACGCCATTGCCGAGTACGGGGGCAAGAACGCTTCCTACGATATAGCGGCAATGCCGAAAAAGGGTTTTCTCGGGATAGGAAGCTCTCCCGCGAAGATCAGAGTTACGATCAACGATGAAGAAGAGATAACGCTTGACGACATCGTTTCGTCCGTAAAAGATATGAAGCTTTCGACCGGCAAGGGCGGATCGGGAGACGCGCCCCGCGCAGATAAGAAAGCGGGAGAGCGCTCGCAGGATCAAAAGGCGGAAAAGAAAGGCGACCGCCGTCCCGAAAAGAAAGCGCCCGAGAAACAGCGTCCCGAGAAGAAGCCCGTCGAAAAGAAGGCCGAGAAGAAAGCCGAAAAGAGTCAGGACGAAAAGGCGCAGACTCCCGCAAAAGAGCCGAAGGTCATCGTTGTTACGGAAGAAGAAAAGCAGTACGCGATCGAGTTTGCGAACACGCTTCTTAAAAATATGGAGATCGACGCGACAGCGTCGTTCGACGGCATCGAGACCGCGGGAGAGGGCGGCACGTCCTACCCGAGACTCGTTATCGCGGGAGAGGGCGCCGGTATCCTTATCGGTCACCACGGCGAGACTCTCGACGCGATCCAGTATCTTATAAACCTTTCCGCGCTCAGACGCGGAGGCAGCACTCAAAAGGAATTCGTCAAGATAGTAGTCGATATTGAGAACTACAGAGCGAAAAGAGAAGAGACCCTTCGCGCCCTCGCCCGCAGAACGGCGGAGAAGGCGAAGAAGTACCGCAAGAACGTTCTTCTTGAGCCGATGAATCCTTATGAGAGAAGGATCATCCACTCCGAGCTCCAGGGAGTCGAGAATATTTCGACTCACTCCGTCGGCTCGGACGAGAACCGCAAGATCGTCGTGACGTACGAAGGCGCAGACAAGATGGAAAGACGTTCGCGCCGCCCGTTCAGACGTCCGGCGTCAAGCGCACAGACGGAAGAATAATAATAAAGCGGGACTTCGGCATCGAGGTCCCGTTTTGAGGTGGATATGACATCTGATTTTTACGAGAGATATATTGAAGCGGCGAAGGGTTTTCCCGAGAGCTTTCTGACACGCGAGTGCGCCGGGCGTCTTTTTTTGCACGTCTCGGAGCTGAAGGAAAAGGGCGCTCTTTTCAATCTTACGTCGATAACGGACGACGGTGAGATCCTTAACAAGCACGTTATCGACTCGCTGTATTGCGCCGACGCGGTATCGTCCCTTGCAAAGGGAGGCGCGGCGACTCTTCTTGACGTCGGCTCGGGCGGAGGGTTCCCCGCGATCCCGATAGCGTCGGCTCTGCCGAACGTCTCGGTGAGCGCGCTCGACGCGACGGCGAAGAAGTGCGAGTTCATAAAGGCGACAGCGGAAAAGTGCGGCGTTTCGCTCGACGTGATCCCAGGGCGCGCCGAAGACGCGGTACCGCGTTTTCGCGAATCCTTCGATTTCGTCACCGCTCGCGCGGTCGCGCGTCTCAATATCCTTATCGAGCTTTGCGCGCCGTTTGTCAAACCCGGCGGATGCTTTCTTGCGATGAAAGGGTCCGCCGCCGGCGAAGAATCGCTCGAGGCAAGCGGCGGCGCCGCCGTTCTCGGGCTCGAGCTCGAAGACGTTAAGCGCTATACCGTCAAAGACGGAGGAGACAGGAGTATCCTTGTATACAGAAAAACCGCGCCGACGCCCGATGTATATCCGAGGCGCTACGCGCAAATCAAGAAAAAACCGCTTTGATTTTCAAGGGGACGCTTTTCGGGAAAAGCGCCCCCTTTGACCCCCGCAAAAGCTTATAAATGATCCGCGAACAAGTTCGCGGATATTTTTTATATTTTAAAAGCCGAAAACGTTTGCGTTTTCGGCTTTTCGATCAGGGTTTCCAAAGGGACGGGTCCCTTTGGCGGCGCGGCAAAGCCGCGGTTATTCTTTGTAAAGACTTTTCGGGCAAAGGACGATACAAGTTCTGGGCGGCATATAAAGCTTGACGAAGTTGCCTTCCATTCCGGGGGCGAACGCGCTGTGAGCGCCGCGCTCGATTCTGCCGAAGCCGCCGTAGATACAGTCGTCGCTCGTAAACAGAACTTCATAATCTTCTGCGCGGCTGACGGGGACGGTATAGCCGGAATAGCTTTTGTCCGCCGAGAAGTTGAATGCGAAAACAAGGCCTGCGCGCTCAAACGCGATCACTCTGTCGTCCTCGTGTATCCATTTGATATCGGGCGAAAACTGATCGAATATCCTGTAATGAGCGGCGGTATGCACCATATCGCGGTCAAAATAGTTAAGGTCCTGATATTTGAGGTCGGGGTTGAACAAAAGACTCCACTGTCTGCGGCAGTACAGAAAACTGTTTCCGTTGCCCTCGCGTGGGAAATCTATCCATTCGGGATGACCGAATTCATTTCCCATAAAGTCGAGATACCCGGTGCCTCCGGCGGCGATCGTTATCAGCCGTATCATTTTATGAAGCGCCATCGCCCGGTCGATGACCGGCGTGTGGCAGTCTTTTCTCATTTGATCGTACATTGCGGCGTCGGCAAGGCGGAACATGATCGTTTTATCGCCGACGAGCGCCTGATCGTGGCTTTCGCAATAAGCGATCGTGTTGACGTTTCTGTTCGTCAGCTCGTACCAGATCGCGCCGAGGTTCCACTTTTCATCCGGGCACTCTTTTATCAGCTTTATCCACATATCCGGCAAGCCCATGCCGAGTCTGTAATCGAATCCGATACCGCCGTCGGCGACCGGATCGCACATTCCGGGCATACCGCTCATATCCTCCGCGACGGTGAGGCAGTGCGGATCAAGACCGTGTACCAGTTCATTCGCGAGCTGAAGGTACGTCAGCGCCTCAATGTCGGTATTCATCGTAAAATACATCGAGAGATTTGAGAAACTTGAGCCGAGCGCGTGATCGTGGTAGATCATCGACGTCACTCCGTCGAAGCGGAAGCCGTCAAAATGATATTCTTCCATCCAGAATTTAAGATTGCTGAGCAGAAAATGAAGGACCTCGGGCTTGTCGTAATTGAAAAGCTTCGTCCCCCACGCGGGATGGTCGCCCTTCGCTCCGCTGTGGAAAAACTGATAGTCCGTTCCGTCAAACAGATTTATTCCCTCAAGAGTATTCTTTACCGCGTGTGAATGAACGACGTCGAGCAGGACGCGGATGCCCATGCCGTGAGCTTTGTTGATAAGATATTTAAGCTCTTCCGGATATCCGAATCTGCTGGAAGCGGCGAAGAAACTGCTGACCTGATAGCCGAAAGAGCCGTAGTAGGGATGCTCCATTATCGCCATAAGCTGTACGGTATTGTAGCCGAGGTATTTAACGTGCGGCAGGACTTTGTCGGCAAAGGTGCGGTACGTTTCGATCTTTTCCGCTTCGCCGCACATACCGACGTGCGCCTCGTAAATGAGAGGCGGCTCGTCGCAGAAAAAGCCGTCGTCGGACCACGGGTACTCTTCGGTGTCGTCCGTGACCTCACAGCACCAGCTCATTGTGAAGGGGTCCTGTATCACGCGGCGCGCGTAAATGGGTATGTGCTGTGTCAGCGCCTCGCCGCATTTGACGATCGTCATCACGCGGCTCCCCTTGCGCAGAGTCTCTCCCGGCAAAAACAGCTCCCAGTTCCCGCCGTCAGTTCCCGTCATCGGCGTCTCTGTCCAGCGCCAGTCGTTGAAGTCGCCGGTAAGATATAGCATATCGGCGCCGGGCGCCCATTCCCGGTATATCCATCCGTCGGGCGTCCTGTGAAATCCGTACCACTTGTGAGCGTTGGCAAAATCGGATAAAGAAGCGTTCTTTCCGAGCAGCTGCCGGCGCTTCTTTTTATAATTCTCCATGCGAAGATCAATGTCTGCGCTGAAAGGCTCAAGTTCCGGAAAATTTTTTATAAGCTGATACATCGTTTCCTCCGTCAGTACGGTCAGATAGTTATCGTCGGGGCGGCGCTCATAAGTGTCCTGTCAATATCAGTTTTCCGTAGGACATATACTCGCGCACGAGACCCGACCAGAGCCCGAAAAAGTTGGGCGATGCGGCGTGGAAGTAATAATCTGCGTCGAGCCCGGCTTTTGAACAAAGATATTTTATCCTCGGTATATGGTATTCCGTCGAGAGACACGCGACGCTCTTTCCCTTCAAACCGCGCTCTTCCATTATCCTCATTGCGTTGTCGATATTCTCTATCGTGTTCTCGGACTCGTCGTCGACGAATATACGCTCGGCGTCAATGCCCTTTGAGATCAGATAGCTTCTCATAACGTCCGCTTCCGCGGCGGGCTCGTTGTCGCCGCGTCCGCCGCACACTATGCAGACGGTTCCGGGTCTTTCTTCCATGATCGACGCGGCGTAGTCAAGACGGTATCTCAAAAACTGTCCCGGATGAGGCGATGACTCGCTCCCGCCGACCTTCGCTCCGTAAACGATCAATACCGTGTCCTCCGGTATGTCGGAGGGTGACGGGTCGACTCCTTTTCCCGCGATTATAACGGACGTCATTATGATAAAAGACACGACGTATACCGCCATCGCCGCGGTCCAGAGCGCCTTAAAGACCGGGTACGCCTTCTTTAGCAGCGCCCGAAGCTTTCGTCTGAATATCACCGGGAGCGCTATCAGCGAAAGCACGGTAAACGTGATAATGAACGCCAGCGGCTGTTCCGGAAAAATGATCAGATGAATAAGGTAGACCGTGTAGTTCAGCGCCGTGATCGACGCGAAAACGGCGAACGCGATATTCAGTATTTTTTCAAAAACTTTCATATTATTATATAAAGACTCGCGGGGGATGTATCCCCCCCGCGTATTTTGTTGATTAATTCAGTTCGATCATTGACTCGTCCCACATCTCGGGCGCGTCGTAGCCGAGAAAGTTTACCGCGGTCGCGGCGACGTTTGAAAGACCGAACGCGCCGGTGTCTTCCTTGACCGTATAATTATCGCGGTAGTTGTTGTCGTAAATTATGAACGGAACGCGGTTGAGCGTGTGGCTCGTTTTCGCCTTGTGAGAGCCGTCCTTGCCGATCTTCACGTCGCCCTTCTTGTCAGTCTCATACATCTCGTCCGCGTTGCCGTGGTCGGCGGTGATGAGAGCGACGCCGTGCAGTTCATCTATAACGGGAAGGATCCTGCCGAGCTGGAGATCGAGCGCTTCCATCGCGCAGATCGTCGCCTCGAGGTTGCCCGTGTGTCCGACCATATCCCCGTTCGGGAAGTTCACGCGAAGGCACTTGTACTTGCCGCTCTTCAGCTCCGCGATAAGGCGGTCGGTGATCTCGGCGCACTTCATCCACGGACGCTGTTCAAAGGGAACGACGTCGGAGGGTATCTCGACGTAGGTCTCAAGCTCTTCGGAAAATTTGCCGCTGCGGTTTCCGTTCCAGAAGTAAGTGACGTGACCGTATTTTTGAGTCTCGGACATGGCGAACTGCATAACTCCCGCGGAAACGAGATATTCTCCCATCGTGTTCGTGATCTCCGGAGGAGCTACGAGATAGCGGGAGGGGATGTGAAGGTCGCCGTCGTACTCGAGCATCCCGGCGTAGGTCACCTTCGGGACTCTGACGCGGTCGAACTTGTCGAACGACTCGCCTCCCTCAAAGGTCTTCGAGATCTCGATGGCGCGGTCGCCGCGGAAGTTGAAGAATACGACGCTGTCGCCGTCCTCTATCGTTCCGACGGGACGTCCGTTCTCCGCTATGACGAACGGATCGAGGTCCTGGTCTATCGCTCCCGTCTCGCGGCGGTAGGTCTCGATCGCTTCCTTCGCGGAGGCGAAATATCTGCCTTCGCCGAGGACGTGAGTTTTCCAACCGCGTTCGACCATCGTCCAGTTCGCTTCATATCTGTCCATCGTGATATTCATTCTGCCGCCGCCGGAGGCGATCTTAATGTCGAACGAATCGTCGCGAAGAGCGGCGATAAATTCCTCGAACGGCTCGACGTAATCGAGCGCGGACGTTTCGCCGACGTCGCGTCCGTCAAGAAGGATATGCACTCTGACGCGCGATACGCCGTCGCGCTTGGCGCCTTCGATCATCGCCTTGAGGTGATCTATGTGGGAGTGTACGTTTCCGTCGGAAAAGAGTCCGAGGAAGTGAAGGGTGTGTCCCTTCGCGCCGTCAACTATCTCGCGCCACGAGTTTGATTCAAACATTTTTCCGCTCTCTATCGAGTTCGAGACGAGCTTCGCGCCCTGCGCGAAGACCTGCCCGGAGCCGAGCGCGTTGTGTCCGACCTCGGAGTTTCCCATATCGTCGTCGGAGGGAAGTCCTACCGCCGTGCCGTGCGCTTTCAGCGTCAGCGTGGGATATTTTGACATAAGCATATCAAGCGTCGGAGTGAACGCGCGCTTGACCGCGTTTCCTTCGTTGTCCTTCGCAAGGCCAACTCCGTCCATCACTATCGTCAGTACGGGACCCGCGACTCCTATATCGCGTTTGCTACGTTTAAGTTCGATACTCATTACAGTCTCCTTATGTATTATAAATAATTTTCAATATCAATATGTTCCGCGCGTCTTGCGGCGCCGCGCGTTGAAAAGTATGACGCCCGCCGACACTATGACGGCGAATATCGCCGCCGCGATGAAGCCGCGGCTCTTCGTGAAGTTCTCGATCCGGTTAAGCGCGTAGAGAAAGTCGCTCCGGTCGACGTCCGACGTCACGACGAGGTTGCACGAGGCGAGGACTTTCGCCTCCGTCTCTCCCGGCGCTTTGTACGTCGCCGAGATCTGACCCACAGTCTGCCCCGCTTTGAGCGGCGCGGTGAGAGTTTCCTCGACCGTCGTCCAGCTGTACTCGATTTCCTTCTCTACGTCAACGTCGGTCGGAAGGAAGACAGATACGCTCTTCTCGGGAGCGACTGTCACAAAGTCGACTGCGGAAGCGAGGGATACGGGCATTTCGCATACTACCCGGTTTTCCGTCAGAACGTCTGTCATGGCGAACGACTCAAACGCCCATTTGATAAGCGTTTTCACGTTTGTGTAGGAATATATCACCTCGTCCGTCGTTTCCGCGCCCATGACGATTATGAGATAACTCAGCTCCTCGTTCTTCGCGACTGTTATGACGCAGTGTCCGCCCTGAGACGTGCTTCCGGCGTTCAGCCCGGCGCAGCATCCCTCGAAATAGTCGGCGGAATAATATTTAGAGATAAGGCAGTTTCTGTTGTATATGTTGCGGAATTCACTTTTGTTCGTCGCTTCCATGACGTATTTGGGAGTCGACGACGCTTCTCTGAAAAGAGGCAGAGACCACGCGTATTTCGCGATCTTCGCGGTATCAGTAACGGTGGTCTTCATCATTTCGTCGTGAAGTCCGGTCGGGTTCGTATAGAACGTGTTGTGCGCGTCGAGAATTTGCGCCTTCGCGTTCATCTTCTCAACGAAAGCGGAAACGGACCCCGCCGCAAGATACGCAAGACAGTACGCGCCGTCGTTGTTTCCTCCGGTGATGAGGATATGTAAAAGGTCGCGGATCGTGACGACCTCGTCCGCCTCGAGCCCGAGACGGTTGCCCGCGACCTCGGAGAGCATTTCCGAAGTTACGGTCACTTTCTCGTCAAGACGGGCGGAAAGCTCCTCTATCGCGACGATTGCCGTCATCAGTTTCGTCGACGACGTCGTGAACAGTTCGTCCTCCGGGTGGTACGTGAACAGCACGTCTCCCGTTTCCACGCATGAAACGTAAGCCGCCTTGATTTTTTCTACCTGCGGCGCTTCGACCGCGCGCGCGGGGAACGCGAAGAGAGATACCGGCGCGAGCATTACGAGCGCGACGATCAGCGCGGTTATTCTTTTTTTAAAAGTCAAGCGGCTCCTCTCCTTTCCCGAGCGCGGCGCAAAGCGCCTTGCGTGATGAAAAATATTCTTTTGCGGCGTCTTTATCGCGCGACACCGCGCAGACAAGCGACGCCTCGTTAGGAAACTCCGTCTCGTCCCGTCTGAATTCCAGAAACGAAACGGTAAGAGTCTTTCCGTAAAGGTCGGCGTCTGTCCCCATTATATGTGTTTCGAGGCGGCACTCGTGTCCTCCGACAGTCGGTCTTACGCCGAAGTTGGAAACGGAGGGGAAGAGCGCGCCGTCGATATTTGTCACTGTAAAATACACTCCGCGGCGAAGGATCGCTTTTTCCGCAGGAAACGTCTGATTGACTGTCGGAAATCCGAGCGTCCTTCCGAGCGTTCTTCCGTGCGCGACGGGGGTGGTGACGGAGAAGCGTCTTCCGAGCATCGCAGACGCCCGCGCGACGTCTCCTTCTTCGAGCGAACGCCTTATCGCGCTCGACGATACCGTGTCGCCGTCATATGTCACCGGCGGGACGACAAAGCAGGAAAGTCCTCTTTTTTCGCAAAGAGTTTTGAGCGTTGCGCTGTCGCCGGACGCGCCGCGTCCGAAACGGAAATTGAAGCCGCACACGGCTCCGCGGCACCCGAGAAGGACGAGGGAGTCGACAAATTCTTCCGGCTCCATATCCTTTACCGCGTCGAATCTTTCGGTCACGGCAAGGTCCGCGCCGAGCAGGGCGATCAAACGCTCTTTTTCGCCGTTGTCCGTCAGCGTTGCGGACCCCTTCGGGCTGTCTTCAAAGTACCACGCCGCGCTTGCGACTCCTGTGGACTTTGCAAGAGATATCGCGTCAAGGATCACCTTTCGGTGTCCGACGTGGACCCCGTCGAAGCTGCCGAGAGCGGCGATGAACAAAACGGGATCGTGTAAGGTCTTCCCCGTTTTAAGATTTTTTATTATAGGCATACCTGACACTTTCGTTAAATGACTTTTATCGCGAACATAGGGCATACCTTCGAGCAGTACGCGCAAAGAACGCATTTTGATTCGTCGACGACGGCGCGGCCGCCCTCGAGCCGAAGCGCGGACTGAGCGCATCTTCTGACGCACGAGCCGCACCCTTCGCAAAAATCTTCGATCAGAAGACGGCGGCGCTTCTTTGCGAGCGCCTCTTTTGCGGCGGCGGGAAACGCGCCGGACTCGAAGAACGCGATATTCGCGTCGATCTCCTCTTCCGACTGCATACCGACGGCGACGGCGTCGATAAAAGGGCGCTCCAGAACGAAGCGGAACGCTTCTTCGGCGCTCGAATAGAGATGTCCTCCCGCAAGGGACTTCATACCGAAGACTCCGATCCCGAGACCGTGCGCTTCGCGTATTGCCGACGCCATTTCGTCGACCGTACCGTCGGCGATCCCGATCCCCGCCTTGTTGAATATCGGATGGATGACGTCGAGTTTTATCCCGCGTTTTGCAAGAGTTACGACGCCTTCTACCGCGGCGATGTGGTGCATCGACGCCCCGACTGCCTTGATGACGCCGCGCGCCTTGCACTCGAATAGATAGTCGAGCGCCTCCATGTGACCTCGAAGAGTTTCGTACGACTCCTGCTCGTGGAGCATAAAGATGTCTATCACGTCACGGTCGAGCGAGCGCCTTGCTTCCTCGACGGCGCCTTGCGCAAGCTCTCTTGAGTAGGCGTAGGTCTTTGAAGATATGACGACGTCCTCGGGACGGCGGCACATTTCAAGCGCGCCTCTTATTATATCGTAATTCGCATAGTACTGCGCCGTGTCCGTGAAATTTATCCCTCTGTCAAAGGCGTAAGACAACACTTCCGATGCGCGTCGCGTCGGAAGAGACGCCTGCATCGGGCTTACGGTGAGCGATCCGATGCAAAGGCGCGAAACGTCGACTCCGGGAGAGAGCGTGATTCGGTCAAGCGCCATCAGATCTTGAGATAGTTTCTGATAAGCTCTTCGATAAGCTCGTCGCGGTCGATCTTTCTGATAAGACTTCTCGCGTTGTTGTGGTTGGTGATGTAAGTCGGGTCCTCGGACTCGATGTATCCGACAAGCTGGATGATCGGGTCATACCCGCCCTCGACAAGCGCTTCGTAAACGGTGCGCAGCACCTGTTTCATCGGCTTGTCCTTTTCCTTGAGGATCGAAAAGGTTTGAGTCTTGAGGTTGTTTTCTTTGTTGTTATCCATCTTTATATCCTTTCCGCGCCCGGTCGGCGCGACGAGTTTTAATCGTTTTTCTTTCGCTTTACGGTCAGATATATTATCAGTACTGTTATGTCCGCGGGGCTGACCCCGGATATCCTTGACGCCTGCCCGATGGAAGCGGGACGGATCTTCGAGAGCTTCTGCACCGCTTCGGTCCGAAGTCCCCCTATCGCCTCGTAATCGATATCGTCCGGTATCCTCTTGTCTTCGAGTTTTTCCTGCCGCTTTGCGTCGTCAAGCTGGCGGGAAACGTACCCCTCGTATTTTATCTCCGTCTGTACGGCGAGCTTTGCGCCGTACGGCAGCTCTGGCCTTGACGCGTCGACATCTTTCAGCATATCGTACTCTATCTGCGGGCGCCGTATCAGCTCGGCGAGCTTCGCGCCGGTAGATATCGGCGTGCTTCCCGCCGAGACAAGTATCTCATTCAGCGCGCCGCCCGGAGGAAGGGTCGTCGCGCGGCACCGTGCGACTTCGTCGTCGACCGCTTGCTTTCGCCTGAGGTATTCGGAATACCTCTTTTCGTCGATCAGTCCCGCCGCTCTGCCGTACTCCGTAAGACGGCGCTCCGCGTTGTCCTGCCGGAGCATAAGACGGAACTCGGAACGGGACGTCATTATCCTGTATGGCTCCGCGGTCCCCTTTGTCACGAGGTCGTCGATAAGAGTTCCTATGTATGAGGAATATCTCGGAAGGATCATCGGCGCTTCTTTTCGTATCTTGAGCGATGCGTTGATGCCCGCGACGAGTCCCTGGCAGGCGGCCTCTTCATAGCCGGACGAGCCGTTGAACTGTCCCGCGCCGTAAAGCCCTTCTATCTTCTTTGACTCGAGCGTCGCGTCAAGCTCCGTCGGGTCTACGCAGTCGTACTCTATCGCGTATGCGAATCTCATGATTTCCGCATTCTCAAATCCTTTCAGGGTATGGAGCATTTTGTATTGCACTTCCGCGGGAAGAGACGAGGAAAAGCCCTGGAGATATATCTCATCCGTGTGCTTTCCCATCGGCTCGACGAAGAGCTGATGACGCTCCTTGTCTCGAAAGCGCATTATCTTGTCCTCGATGCTCGGACAGTACCTCGGACCCGTGCCGTGTATCTGTCCTGAATAAAGAGGGGAGAGGTGTATGTTGTCAAGGATCGTCTTGTGAGTTTCCCCGTTGGTGTAGACTATGTGGCAGGGTATTTGCCGTATTTTGTTGAGCGCATTCTCGTCCGTACGCACGGAGAAGGGGATGATGTGTTCTTCGCCGTTTTGAACTTCGAGAGCGGAGAAGTCTATCGACCTTGAATGTATCCTCGGGGGAGTGCCCGTTTTGAATCTCTGGAGACGAAGTCCGAGCGCCTCGAGAGACGCGGACAGCGCTCTTGCGGGAAGCATACCGTCGGGGCCCGAATCGCGCTTTACCGTACCGACGTGAGTGACGCCTCCGAGATAAGTACCGGTCGATATTATAACGGCGCGTGAGAAAAACTCTCCGCCGGGCTCCGCCGTGACGCCCGCGACGCGGACGCAACCCGCGGCGCTCTCCGTGAGAACACCCGTTACTTCTCCCTGGATAAGATAAAGGTTTTCCGTCTGCTCAAGCGTTTGTTTCATGTTGCGGGAATACTCGCTTCGGTCCGCCTGGATGCGTTTTGACCTCACCGCGGCGCCTTTTCCCGTGTTGAGAGTTCTCGACTGCATCGTAACTTTGTCCGCGGCGTAACCCATTTCACCGCCGAGCGCGTCGATCTCGAAGACGAGATGCCCTTTTCCGGTGCCGCCGACGGACGGATTGCACGGCATATTTGCGACGCCGTCGAGCCCTATCGTGAAGAGAGCTGCGGAAAGTCCGCTGCGCGCCGCGGCAAGGGCGGCTTCGACTCCCGCGTGTCCCGCGCCGACGACTATAACGTCGAACGTTTTATTGTCATATCCCATTGAGAACGCGTCTCCTGACTGTGGATTATCATTTTGTGAAAACTCCGAACAACTCCCAGCCGCCGGCTTCGGAATAAGCGGCGATAAGGTCGTCTGAGCGGTTCGAAATATATGAATACCTGAACGGGATCACGATGTTTCCGCTCGTGTCCATCGCGCCGCACGTGCCGTCCTGTTTTGTCAGCACGCCGATGCCTCCGTGGAATGCGCAAGCGTCACGGTATTCCGGCTCGGCGATCCATACGCCGTCCGTGTTCATGAATCCGTAAACGCCGCTCCGCTCGAGCGTCAGTATACCGTCGGCGTAGCCCTTGAGAGTGTAACCCTCGGGTATCGGGAATTCGGTGCCGTTCGGGTATACGAGGACGTCATAGTCCATATTTACACGGAATTCTTTGAATTCCTCGAGCTGATACGGATCGTAGACTACTCTTCTCAGCCGCATCAGTCCATGGTCGAAATAAATGTGACCGACGCTCTCTTCCCCTTTTGAGAGGGGAAGCATATATCTGTCGCTGCAGTATGAGGCGATGTCGTTGTTCTGATATTTCTTTCTCGATTTGAACGTCACGTTGCCGGAAGTGTTTATTACGCGGACTTCCTCAACGTGATATTTTTCTTCTTCCTCGATATCCCGTCCGGTCACCACCGTGGCGTAACCCTCGCTGTAATTGAACGCGGCGGAGTACGGAAGAAGCTCCGTGATATCGAATTTTTCGGCTCCGGCGTCATCGTCTTCCGCCGCCGCGGCGGACGCCGCCTCCTTCGCTTTTGCAAGGACGTCTTTCGCCGTCTGTCTTGCGGGGTCGTACGCGTAAAAGTAATTCCATCTCATAAAGTTCACAAGGTCGGACTTGCCGTCGAGGAACGTTGAATACTTCGGCGTCATTATGCCGTAGCGGTAAAGGGACGTGTCGGACAGACCGTAGTAAGCGGGAAAGTCGAAGTTCAGCCCTCTGCCGTCGCGCTCTTCGATATAGTCGGTCGAGGCGAAATAATTGCCCCAGGTCGAAAGCGCATAGTAATTTTTTCCCTTGATATACGCTCCCTTGAACGACATGACGTCGCGTCCCTCATCGTCCTTCGTGACGGACGCGGGAACGTCGGCGTAATAGCCGTAGGTCGTATAGAAGAGGGGGTTGCCGTAGCTGTCTCTTGCGAACGCGGGAAGGTAGTTTTCGTTGTAGTTCATCCGCACGGAGCCGTTGCGGTCGACGATGTAGAGTTCTTTCCCGCAGTCGTCGTAAATTATATAACCCATGTAAAGGTATATCGCCGGGCGGGTCGTACTCGCCGTCGTGTCTTCGACCGTCGACATCCTGCCGTCGTCATATTTCGTTATCTCCCACGTTCTCGTCGCCATATCGCGGTATGAGAACTGTGCCGTAAGGTCGAACGGAAGGTCGATCTTTCCGATCTCAAACGAGCCGGGGACGTATTCCGCGTCCGTAAGATAATACCCTTCCGACGCAAGCTCGTCCTTCGTTCTGAAAACGTGAGTGAGAGCGGCGCCGGTGTTTTTGCGCGGGCGTCCCGAGAACTCGTATTCGACCGTGCTCACCGTCTTTCGCTTGCCGTCGTTATTCTGCGCCTCGCCGTTTGTGTCATCGGCGTCGGGCTCCGCGTCGGGCTCCTTTTCGGCGTCGTCGACCCCGTACCAGATGGAATAGAAGTTTTTGCCGTTGTCCTGCCAGCTCTCCGGCCGCTCGATCAGGTCGAAGTCGTACAGTCCGAGGTAGTAAAGCCCGAAGAGGATCAGCGCCGCGAGAAGTACGAGCGCGCCTTTTCTCGAGTCGCGGTATTTTTCCTTCTTTTCGGCGTTCAGCCGTTTGAACCATGCCTTTTTGATCTTTTTCACCGCGTCCGAAAAACGTTCGCGGCGATATTCTGTTTTGCTGTTGCCGTCTTTGTTTTTCATAGCAGTCTCCGTAATATCATGGATCTGTATCTATATTATACACCGCGCGCGAGAGATCAACTGCCTTAAAGTGTAAATTATTCGTAAGAAAATTATTTATTTGTGGTATTTCGTGCCGGAAATGATCGACACCGTTCTGTAAACGGTCTCGTAGAGCATCACCTTCGCGAGCTGATGCGGAAACGTCAGCGGTGAGAGCGAAAGGCGAAGAGCTCCCGCCGCCTTTACACGCTCCGAGAGTCCGTATGACGAGCCGATGATAAAGCAAATCTCACCGACGCCGTCAGTCATAGACGACGATACCTTCGCGGCGAGCTCTTCCGACGACAGTAGCCGTCCTTCGACGCAAAGAGGTACGACGAGAGACCTTTTCGGTATCTCGGCGAGTATCCTGTCGGCTTCTTTATCAAGAGACGACGCTATCTGCGACGGCGAGGGGGACGCGGGAAGACGCTCTTCTTTAAGACAGACGTCCGTCAGCGAAACGGCGCCCGTCAGCCGTTTTTTATATTCGGCGCACGCGTCTTTCCAGTGCGGCTCCGAAAGCGCGCCGACGCTGATTATCTTTATTTTCAGCATGACTTCGCCTCCGTTCTTGAAAGCAGTCCTTCGGGAACCCTCACCGGGTATGACGCGTCCGCGACGACAAGAGCGCTGTCGGGATGTCCCGACGAGTCGAGCGCGCGCCGTATCTCCGAATAAGCGAGGTCCGGATCGTTGTTCTCTGCGGAAATATGAGCGAGCGCGAACGCTTCGCATCCCGAATCCGCGGCGCCGCAGATAAGAGACGCGGCGTCTTCGTTTGAAAGATGTCCCTTCGGCGAGAGGATGCGGAGCTTCAGATAATAAGGATATCTGCCGTATTTTAGCATTTCAACGTCGTGATTCGATTCCACCATCGCGCGGCGGCATCTTTTCAGCGCCGCACAGACTTCCTCCGTTATATGCCCTATATCCGTTGCGACGCAGAAAGTATCGCCGTCGTCAGACGTTATGACGTAGCCGACGTGATCCGCGCTGTCGTGAGGGAGAGGGAAAGACTCGACGAGAAGGTCGCCGACCCTCTCGGAATAATACGTCGGATGAGTTACGGCAAGGGAGATGTTCCGGCATTTTGCCGCTCGCGTCGCGCTCTTTTCCGTGATATGTACGGGAATTTTATATTTTGATACCATAGTATCGAGCGCCGATATATGATCCGTGTGCTCGTGCGTTATGAACACGGCGGAAATATCCTCTATCCTGCAGCCGACGGAAAGAAGGGATGAGCATATCGTCTTCGCGCTCTTTCCGCAGTCGACGAGTATCGCGCTCGCGCCGCTTCTTATCAGCGTGCAGTTTCCGCCGCTTCCGGAGAAAAGAATGTCGACCGTCAGCACCGCTTATTCGACCGCCTCTCCGACAAGATCATAATCCATGGCGTCCGTGATCTTTACTTTGACGAAGTCGCCCGCTTTTACGGCGCCGCGCTTTGCGGAGAAGAACACTTTACCGTCGACGTCCGGCGCGTCCATGTACGAGCGGCCGACCCACGTTTCTCCGGCGCTGTCGTAGTCCTCGCAAAGAACAGTGAGGACTTTTCCGATCTGCGCAGTCTCGAAGTCCTCGCTGACGCCGAGCTGATGGCGCATAAGTATATCGTATCTGTCCTGCTTGAGCTGTTCGTCGATCTGATCCTTGAAGCCGTAAGCGGGAGTTCCTTCCTCTCTCGAGTAGGGAAACGCGCCGAAACGCTCGAACTTCGCGTCGAGTATAAAGCGGCAGAGCGTCTCGAAATCTTCGTCGCTCTCGCCGGGGAAGCCGACGATGGCTGTGGTCCTGATCACCGCGTCCGGTATCGCCGCTCTTATCCGTTTGAGGGCGTCCTTGATGCACGCGGCGTCGCCGTGGCGGTTCATAGCCGTCAGCATTCTGTCGGAGATGTGCTGTATCGGCATATCGAGATAGTGAAGAAATCTCGGATTCGTCCTCATCTCTTCTATCAACTCGTCCGTTATCTTGTCGGGATAGCAGTACAGAACCCTTATCCACGGGATGGAAGTCTCCTCCGTTATCCGCTTTACGAGCTTTGCAAGACTGTACTCTCCGTAGAGGTCGACGCCGTACGCCGTCGAATCCTGACCGATGAGATCGAGCTCTTTTATCCCGGTCGCTTCAAGCTCCTTCGCTTCTTTAACGATGGAATCCATATCGCGCGAGCGGAAAGAGCCGCGGATAAGCGGTATGGCGCAGTAAGTGCATCTGTTGCGGCATCCTTCGGATATTTTAAGATACGCAAACGAGTCGCCCGTCGTCACGACGCGGTCTCCGCTGAAATCTATCTTTTCCTGATCCTTGAATTCTACGAATTTTTCGCCTTTCAGCACCGCTTCGACCGCGTCGACTATGCTGTGTATGCTCCCGGTGCCGAGCACCGCGTCGACCTCGGGCATCTCGCGCACGATCTCCTCGCGGTACCTTTCCGCAAGACATCCGGTGACGATTATCGCCTTAAGAGAACGGTTTTCCTTGAGCCACGCGACGTCAAGAATGTTGTCGATCGCTTCCTTTTTCGCGCTTTCGATGAATCCGCACGTGTTGACGATGACGACGTCCGCCTCCGTCTCGTCGGGGGTTATCTCATATCCCGCATCTACGACGTGGTGGAGCATTACCTCGGTGTCGCAAAGATTTTTAGCGCATCCGAGAGATATGAATCCTATCTTTGTTCCCATAGTTTCCTCATTTATGTTTTCCGTACCGCCGCGCCGTCCGGCGCGACGTCACATTTAATCGTTTTCCCTGATCTTTTTCGCTATCGCGTCCTTAACGTCCGACGGAGAGTGTCCGAGACGAACGAGGGATGACGCGATACTTTTAAGCTTTGCGGGGTCCTTTATCCCGCCTGAGCATTTCTTGTCAACAAGTCTTGCAAGAGACTTGTCGTAAACGCTCTTCGGCACTGCCGACGCCGCCTCTTTTGCAAGCTGAAGCGGGTACCCCTTCGAGCAGAGCTCGTCGACGATTCGGCGTCTGCCCCAGAGCTTTACCGCGGCGCTTCTCGCGGCGATGCGCTCGCTTTGCGACGCCTCGTCTATATAGCCGCGGGAGAGTGCGACTTCCGCGGCGGCGTCCGACGCTTCGCGGGAGAATTTATACTTGAAGCGGAGCTTGTCCGTCAGAGCTTTTGCGCTGAGCGGCGAAGCGGCGAGCGCGTCGAGCGCTTTTGAGAGCGCCTTCGTCGCCTCGGCGGCAAACGACAGCTCCTCAAATTCTTCTTCGCCGAGCGAGGCGCCTTCCGCGACGGATCCGGGAAGAAGCTCTTTTGCAACCGAAAGCTCCGTCTCGTCTCCCGACTCGTCACGAAGAGAAATTTTGATCTTTGACGCGCCGGGGACTACGCTGATTATTCTGTACATTTCCACCTCACATACGCGTTATGCGTCCCGCTTCGACTTTCAGAAGATCGGCGGCTCCCGCGCTGTCGAAGAGCGACGGCTCGCAGGACGTAACGATGATCTGTCTGCCGACGATCGCGCCGAGGACGAAATCGCGTCTGTCGCGGTCGAGCTCGGAGAGCACGTCGTCAAGGAGCATCACCGGCGCGTCGCCGGTTATGACGTTTGATATCTCGCCTTCCGAGAGCTTCATCGAGAGCGCAAGACTGCGCAACTGTCCCTGAGACGCGAACGTCTTTGCGTCGCGTCCGTTGAGTTTTATTCTTATATCGTCCTTGTGCGGACCCCAGAGCGTCGCGCCGTTCTTGATCTCGCGGTCGATGTTTGACGTCAGGTGTTCGACAAGACAGTCCGCGTCGATCTTCGCGTCTCCGAAGGACGAGGCGCCCGCCGCTTCGACTTCTCCGCGTTCAAGCCCGTCCTCGTCGTCATACCCGCCGTCTTTCTTAAACGAGTGGCTGACGTATGAGAGCGAGGGCGTCTCGGAGCCGTGAGTCATATCGTTGAATATCACGTTCATCTTCGACGAGAGCATCGACAGATAATCAAGTCTGTAGGACGAGATCCTTGACGCGGCGTACGACATTTGAGAAGCGTACGTCTCCCAGAGCTCGCGCGGCATCACGTCGCCCTTTGCCGCCGCGCGGAGCGCGGCGTTCCTCTGCTGGAGGACGCGCTTGTAATCTGCAAGGCACGACATATACTCTTTTGAGAGCTGGGATATCGCGATATCGAGAAACGCGCGGCGGCCTGCCGGAGGACCGGAGACGAGAGACAGGTTCGCGGGACAGAAAAGCACCGCGCGGAAACTTCCGATGATTTCACCCATCCCGGACGCCGCGGCGCCGTTTCGGAACACTCTTTTTTTCACCGCGTCAGACGCGTCTATCACTACCTCGAGCTCCGTCGGATATTCCGAATTCCCTCTGTAGCACTTTGATGAGATCCTTGCGAAGTCGCTTCCGAATTTTATCATGTCGCGGTCGTGCGCGCCGCGGAAAGACCTGCCGCGGGCGAAATAGTAGACCGCCTCGAGGACGTTCGATTTTCCCTGCGCGTTCTTACCCCACAGCACGTTGATACCGTCCGAAAAAGAGACTCTTTCTTCTTCGATATTTCTGAAATTCGAAAACGATATTTCTTTGCAGATCATCCGCGAGAGCCCCCTTTCCGTGTTTTCTGCGCCGTCTTATAAAAAGCCCAAAAGCATAACCCCGGACGGAGTTATGCTTTTTGATATTCGGTTTATTCGTCGAGATCGAGGTCGAGAAGCCTGATGTCGAGGTCTTCGTCCGCGTCGTCGGCGTCCGGAGCTTTTTCTTCCTCGCCCTTGTCTTTGAGCTCCTTGATCTTGTCCTCCACTTCTTTCAGAAGCGCTTCGTTGTCCTCAAAGTACTTCTTTGCGTTCTCCTTGCCCTGCGCTATGCGCTCGCCGTTGTAGTAGAACCACGATCCGCTCTTTTCGATTATGCCGAGCTCGATGCCCATATCGACTATCTCACCCGACTTTGAGATGCCCTTTCCGAAGATCATCTCAAATTCCGCGGTCTTGAAGGGAGGCGCGACCTTGTTCTTCACGATCTTGCACTTGACCTTTGTGCCGTACGGAACGGTGCCGTTCTTGAGAGTGTCCGTCTTTCTGACGTCGATACGTACCGACGCGTAAAACTTGAGCGCGCGTCCGCCCGTCGTCGTCTCGGGATTTCCGTACATCACTCCGACCTTTTCGCGGAGCTGATTTATGAATATCACGATGCAGTTTGAGTTTGCGATGGCGCCGGAGAGTTTTCTGAGCGCCCGCGACATCAGTCTTGCGTGAAGTCCGACGTGGGACGCTCCCATATCTCCTTCAAGCTCCTGCTGCGGAACGAGCGCCGCGACGGAGTCGATGATGATTATGTCGACTGCTCCCGAGCGAACGAGCGCCTCGCATATCTCGAGCGCCTGCTCTCCGCTGTCCGGCTGAGAGACGAGAAGCTCGTCTATGTTGACTCCGAGATTCTTTGCGTACGTCGGATCGAGCGCGTGCTCCGCGTCGATGAACGCCGCCTCTCCTCCGTTTTTCTGCACTTCCGCTATCGAATGGAGAGCGATCGTCGTCTTACCCGACGACTCCGGACCGAATATCTCGACGATCCTGCCCATCGGAAGTCCGCCGATGCCGAGCGCCATATCGAGACTGATGGACCCGGTGGAGACCGCGCCGATGTTTATGTTCGCGCTCTCTCCCATTTTGATGACCGTGCCCTTGCCGTAGCTTCTTTCAAGCTGTGATATCGCCGATTCCAGCGCCTTTTTCTTCGCTGCCTTGTCGTCGGCTGTAACCGTCTTTTCGATCTTCTTTTTAGCTGTAGCCATTTCCACCCTCATCTTATAACAATATACTAAAATTTATAAATTAATTATAATCTATATTAACGCTAAAGTCAATAGGTTTTTGAAAATAATCGAACATTTGTTCGCGTATATATTATTAATGAAGAAAAACGGAAGGCCGTCAGTATCAAGACAATGTTATGCCCTATCCGCGGATCGAATAAAAATATTTGAAAGGGGTCGAGGGGAGAACTCTTTTCAAAGAGTTCTCCCCTCTGACTGCAGACAAAGTCTGCAGTCAGAGCCAGAGTGAGAGAAACGCAGGTAGATTTTGCGATCTCGTCATCGTCGGCGTAGTTACCGTTCGGGGTCCTCAAAAATCGTTAGATTTTTGGGGTTCTCGGATACGTTAGAGGACGAGATCGCAAAAAGGCAATGATGGCGGGCATTTTGCCCGCCATTGATCGTTTGTTTGCGTTATCTGTTTGTGTCTGTTATGCTTTCTTTGTCCTTTAGTTTATTCGTATCATTGCCGCTCTACCAAGTTTGTCTTCGCTCTGAAATGCGGAACTTCTTTGAAAGTTCCCCATTTTTGTCATTTGGTCAGTTTTTTTTCGAGTTTTTTGAAGTCGAAATAACCGCAAAAATTGATAATCAGATATATGGAAATGCTGAAAAGTTTAATGAAAACGGTGACTTTTGAGGTATCGTTTTCAGCGAGCATCGACGTTATCTGTCCATATATAAGAGCGAGGGTCGAGGACAGAAATATTACCGACGAGCGAAGGAGCTTCATTTTGGGTTGAAATGCGGCTGATAACAGAACTATGGCGAGAACTATGCAGAGCGCGGGCAAAACGTCCTTAAAATACCCTGAAATCACGTCATATGCCCATTCGTCATATTTACCCGAGGCATAAAATACCGATACTTCGACAGCAAGCGACGTTATCCCCGCCGCGCCGGATATAAGGGATACCGTCTTCATTACGCCCGCCCACTTTACGTCCGTAATGAAAAAGTGAGCTATGGCGGCGCCGAGTGACGACGCGGCAAGGAATACCAAAACAACTATGTACATAGATCAGTTTCCGCCGTTATCCGACGTTGTATCTTCTGTTTTCTCGACCGTACGGACGGGAGTGCCGTTTTCGAAAGTTCCCTCGTATGTGCGGCCGCCGGCGTCTCTGTAGAAGCCTTCGCCGTTCATCATGTTGTCTTTGAATTCGCCCTCGTAATAAGAGCCGTCGAGCCATTCCATCGTTCCACGGCCTTCGCGCTTCTCGTCGACAAAGGTGCCGGTGTAGACGTCGCCCTCGATCCAGGTGTACTTTCCTTCGCCGTTTTTAAGGTCGTCGCGGAATTCGCCGTCGTAGACGTCGCCGTTGGCGTATGTGAATACGCCGTGACCGTCTTTCTTGTCTTCCTTGAAGTTGCCTTCATAGCAAGCGCCGCTCGCCCAGGTGTATTTTCCGTGACCGTCTTTCTTTCCGTTCTTGAACTCACCCTCGTAAACGTCGCCGTTTGAATAGCGGAATGTGCCGACGCCGTTCATTTCGTCGTGAGAGAACTCGCCCTCGTAGACTTCTTCTTTGTCGCCGCGCGTCAGAGTAAGAACGCCCGGTCCCTTTTTCTGAAGGTCTTCGAATTTTCCTTCGTAAACGGAGCCGTTTGTGTATTCGATCTTGCCGGACGAGGAATTGACGTATCCCGTGAGACCGTTAGAATATCTGAAGCTTCCGCTCACCGGCTGACCGTCGGAGTCGACGCGTCCGATGAAGACAATTTTCGTGCCGTCTTCCATCGTAAACTTTTTATAAGTCCAGCCGAGCACGAAATGAAGGAATACGACGATCAGGACAAGCGCCGCCACGACGGCAAGGATCACCGTTATCACGATGCTCTTTTTCGACGACGTGGGAGTGTCGTCGACTTCTTCCTCTTCCGAAGGATCGTCTTTTTTATTCTTTTCTTTTTTTTCTTTTGATCCTTTTGCAGCCTTTTCTTCTTTTTCGCCGTCAGACTGCGCGACCTCTTCCGTTTCGACCGCTACGGCCCCTGCGTCCTCAGGAGCGCTCTCATTCGCATCAGGAGCTGCGTTTCCTGAAACGTCCGCGATCTCTTCCGAGATTTCGGTCTTTACGGTCTCATCTTTTTGCTGTGCTTTATTTTTTTTGTTCTTTCCCATATCATACCTCAAAATACTTCATGCGCTTTATAAAATGCTTTGTAAAAAATTGTCGAGCATTTGTATTATCCTATTGACGTAAACGGAAGAAAATACAGCCGTCGCCGCAAAGACCACCGTCAGTATGACGGGCCAAAGAACGGACGGTTTGCCCTTTTGCTCGAATCTCACGTCTGCCTGATACTTTTTATCCTCGCGGATATAGAGCTTTGCCTTCGCAAAGTCGTACGTCTTCTTTACCCGCTTGCGTTTTCCGCCGGATACGGTTTCAGTTACCGCGTCCTCTCTGTTGGCGATAGCGACGTACTTTGAAAGAAGTCTTTCGTCCTTCAGAGCGCCGGCGCGAAGCTTTGTCGGTTTGAGACCGAGCTCTTCGAGCGTTAAGGCGCTGTCCTCAGAGAGCGCTTCGCGCTTAAGAAGACGTCTTACCGTCTCGCCGACGTACATCTTGTTGTAAAAAGTCATTATCATCCCCGCGATAAATCCCCCGAAAAGCGCCCATATAAGAAGCGTGAGGGGAAGAAGTCCGCTGTCGGGATCGATATACTTATAAGTGCCGGAAATGATCTGTATCATAAATATTCCTTTCGGCGCCGCAAGGCGTCAAACTGTAAGTCAGTCCTTCGGCTTTATGACGTCGAGACCGATATACTTGCGCAGGACCTCGGGTACCGTAACGGACCCGTCCGCGTTCTGATTCTGCTCAACGAGGGCGGGAAGTATTCTGCTCGTAGCAAGTCCCGAGCCGTTGAGAGTGTGGACGAATTCCGGCTTGCCGCCGCCATCCCTTCTGAATCTTATCATGCCGCGTCTTGCCTGGTAGTCTCTCGCGTTGGAAACGGAGGAGACTTCCTTGTAGCCGTTCATGGAGGGGATCTGTATCTCTATGTCATAGGTTCTCGCCATGGAAGCGGAGCAGTCCGCCGCCGCGAGTTTGACCGTTCTGAAGTGGAATCCGAGACCTTTGACGAGAGCTTCCGCCTTGCCGACGAGTTCTTCAAACGCCGCGTCGGAGTCCTCGGGCTTCGTGTACTGTACCATCTCGACCTTGTTGAACTGGTGTCCTCTTACCATTCCGCGCTCGTCGGCTCTGTAGGAGCCCGCTTCTACTCTGAAACAGGGGGTGTAGGAAATATACTTTCTCGGAAGATCCGCTTCCGTCAGTATCTCGTCTCTGTGGAGGGAAACAAGCGCCGTTTCCGCGGTGGGAAGCATAAAGCGGCGTCTTTCATCCTCTTCCGCCGTGTCGAGCCAGTAGACCTCGTTCTTGAACTTCGGGAACTGTCCCGCGGTAAGTCCGCACTCGTAGCCGAGCATATGGGGAACGAGAACGAGCTCGTAGCCGTCGGCGATGTGGGTGTCGATGAAATAGTTGAGAAGCGCCCATTCAAGTCTTGCGCCGAGTCCGCGGTATATCCAGAAACCGTTGCCGGAAAGCTTTACTCCGCGCTCGTAGTCGATAAGACCGAGAGAGGTGCAAAGGTCGACGTGATTCTTCGGCTCAAAGTCGAAGTGATGAGGCTCGCCGAAGTATTTGAGCGGCTCGTTGTTCTCCTTGCCGCCGGGTTTGAGATCGGGATCGGGCAGATTCGGCAGACCAAGCATAAGCTCGTTATATCTCTTTTCAACTTCGGAAAGCTTTGCCTCTCCCTCTTTTACCTTCGCGCCGAGTTCCTTCATTTTTGCAAAGACTTCGCTCGTATCGCGGCCTTCTTTTTTCATCATCGGAACGAGCTTCGTCTGACGGTTCTGCTCTGCTTTGATGTTTTCCGTCTCGGCGATCAGCGCGCGGCGCTCTTCGTCGAGCTTCAGTATCTCGGCGATCTCTTCTTTTGCCTCTCTGCCTTTTGCGGCAAGACGGGCGATAACGTCTTCGGGATTTTCTTTGATAAGTTTGATGTCAAGCATAACTGTTTCTCCAAATATGGTAAAAAATGTAATATTTAATTATTCGATTATACTTTTTCCGCAGACGAGTTTGAGAAGCG
The DNA here is from genome assembly GCA_017529175.1 of Clostridia bacterium. Next base: position 4,431 of record JAFXNX010000336.1, on the reverse strand, counting down.
ATTCAAGGTCTTCGTCGCTCGTGTACTCTATCTGCACGCTTCGCTTGCCTCTCGAGTCGACGATCTTTATCCGTCTTCCCGAAAGCTCCATCGCGCGCCTCTCAAGGTCGGCTTTGTAGTTCACGGTAAGTCTTGCCGGAGCGTCTTCCTTTTCCCCCGCCGCCGATTGTTTGTTGAGGGCGCGGACAAGGTTTTCCGCTTCGCGAACGGAAAGATTTCTTTTGGCGATCTTTGTCGCCGCGGGAAGGATCATTTCGCTGTCGCAAAGTCCAAGCAGAGTTCTCGCGTGACCTGCGGATATCTCGCCTTTGACGAGCATATCGAGAACTTTATCGGGCAGCTCGAGAAGACGCAGACTGTTTGTTACCGCCGGACGGCTTTTTCCGACTTTTTTCGCTATCTCCTCTTGCGACATACCGAAGTCGTCCGCGAGCGATTTGTATGCGAGGGCTTCTTCGTACGCGTTGAGGTCCTCTCTCTGGATATTCTCGACGAGCGCGACCTGAGACGCGAAAATCTCGTCGGCGTCCATGATAATGCACGGTATCTCGGAAAGACCCGCGCGGCGGGATGCGCGATAACGCCTTTCTCCTGCTATTATTTCATACTGTCCGTTTTTCATATCTCTGACGAGAATGGGCTGAAGCACTCCGTGCTCCGCGATAGACGAGGCGAGGTCGGACAGCGCTTCCTCGTCAAAGATCTTTCGCGGCTGATTCTTCTTCGGAGAGATTGATGAGAGCGGAAGATGGGTTATACTTTCCGCGCTGTCGACGGCGTTGTCGTCGAATATCAGATCGAGCCCTTTTCCGAGCGATTGTTTCTTTGCCATATTATCTCCTTAACGTGATCTTTTCAGTAAATGCGTTCGAGCAGCTCTTTCGCAACGTCGGCGTACGCGAGCGCGCTTTTTGAATACTTGTCGTAATATATAACGGGCTCGCCGAAGCTCGGCGCCTCGGATACCTTGACGTTGCGGGGTATCACGGTCCTGAACAGCTTGTCCCCGTAGTATTTTTTGAGCTCCGCGGTGACCTGGTTCGTAAGATTGAGCCTGCCGTTATACATCGTGATAAGTATGCCCATTATATAAAGGTTTTTGTTGTAGAGCTGTTTTATCTTCTTTATCGTTATCATCAGCTGGGAAAGCCCCTCAAGCGCGTAATACTCGCACTGCATCGGGATAACTACCCCGTCGCTTCCGGTCAGAGCGTTTATCGTCAGCATTCCGAGGGACGGCGGACAGTCGACTATCACGTAGTCAAACTCCTCTGTCAGTCCCTTTATCATCTTGTCGAAGCTCCGCTCGCGCTCATCGAGGTCGAGAAGGTCTATTTCCGCTCCGGCGAGGTTGATCGTGGACGGTACGACGTAATGATTCTCCCATTTTGTCTTTATAACGGCGGAATCCGGCGCGCATCTGCCGAGTATCGCCTCATAAGATGAAAAACGCACCGTTTTTTTATTAATTCCCACCCCGCTCGTCGAGTTCCCCTGAGGATCGAGGTCGCAGAGCAGCACTTTGTTCCCCATTTGCGCGATCGACGCGGCAATATTGACGGCGGACGTAGTTTTTCCCACGCCGCCTTTTTGATTTGCAAAAGCTATTACTACCGGTTTCGGCATCGTTTCACCTCCGGTTCCGGTCAATTCTTACATTATTATATACATATTATTATCTCTTGTCAATGATTTTTTCTCATTTTCGGAGCGTTTTGATATAGTTTCACGTGAAACATCGCATAAAACAACAGCGCGTCCGGAAGGACGCGCTGCAGGCTGCAGACATAGTCTGCAGCCTGAGTCAGAGTGAGAGAAACGACGGTAGATTTTGTGATCTCGTCATCGTCGGCGTAGTAGTCTACGTTAGAGGACGAGACCGCAAAAAGGCAATGAGGGCGGGCATTTTGCCCGCCATTGATCGTTTGTTTGCTTAATCTCTTTGTGTCTGTTATGCTTTCTTTGTCCTTTAGTTTATTCGTATCATTGCCGCTCTACCAAGTTTGTCTTCGCTCTGCAGCGCGTCCGGAAGGACGCGCTGTGACGCACACACTGATATGAAATGTTTCACGTGAAACGTTTTGATTTCGCGGTGAGGATAAGCGAGGCGAAGCGTCCCCCGGACGAACGACGCTCAAGGTCGAACGACAGCGATTCGGCATACCTGTCAAGGAGCTTTTCAAGATCCACGCCGAATTCGTCGATAGGGTCTTTTACGCGTCCGGCAAGCAAGCGCGAGACGTATTCGTCAGTCGCGGAAACGTTGAGTCTCCCGTCGATAACTTTGGTCAGCGCCGCGGCGCGTTCGCCGGGAGATGAGAGACGCAGAAGGCTTCTGCAGTGGCGCTCGGTCAGTCCGGCTTTCCATATCTTTTCTCTTTCTTCCGCTTCAAAACGAAGCAAGCGGAGCTTGTTTGCAATATATGACTGACTCTTATCGAGAGCCAGCGCTATATATTCCTGCGTATAGAGATACTTGTCCGTAAGCGTTTTCAGTTTCTCCGCGTAGTCAAAGAAGTGGAGCGAGGGCAGAGCGAGGTCGCGGAATATCAGATCGTCCTGAAATATGAGCGGAGTCGGGCAGACGATATAAGGCGCCCGTTTGAGCCCGAGACAAAGCGCGGCGGCGTATCTTTTGCATCCGTCCTCGAGGCGGCCCGACGTATCAATGAAAAGCGGCTTTAAGAAGCCGCGCGAGGTCAGCGAAGCGCAGGAACGGCGCAGGGTCTCTGCGCCGATGCGCGGCGGAACTGCGGAATTAATATCGGAAACATCAATATATTGTACTATAGATTTATATAAACCACTATATATGGGAGTCTTCGCTTGTGAGTCAATGCTAAAGTTTTCTGCGGCGTTCAATTTTACACGTATCCTTCCGGTGTTTTGGGTGTAAACGATTATACTGCGCCTCCCGGTAAAAAGACATCGTTTCGGCGGCGAGATTTATGTCATCTTATAACTACTTTTATTAAAGCGGGGAAGTATCTATCTAACGTCGTAGCATTAAGCAAAAGAAGAGGGAGAAAAATACCCCCGAAAGAGTTTTACCGCTCTCCGAGGGATATTTGTTTGAATTGTAAACTTTGTTTGATTTTGGCGAAATGGCTTGAAAAAAGGGTCCTGAATGGTTATAATTACAAAAGTATGCGTCAGACGTCATCCTTTCCGAAGAGAGCGGCGAGCGCCTTTTCCGGCGCGTCCTTTGCGTCGCCCCACGGCTCGTTCTCGTATCTGTAGTCGAATTTCTTTATGAAGAACGAAAGGTCGTCGTGAACTTTTGCGACGTACTTTTCCTCTACCGTCCTCGCGGCGGCGGAGTACGACTTGAAGTCGGAGCTCTTGAACTTACCGGCGGCAAAAGAGAGGACTTTTGCGTAGTGGTCGATGCAGAAGCATTTCTGCGATGCGAAAAGACGCCTGAAAGCGCTGTCCGTCATCCACATATAGAGAGAATTGTCGATCGCTTTTTCAAAATTCGACGATATCCTGCCGCATACGTAACAGCTTCCCGAGACCTTTTTAAGAGAAGAAGCGGAACCCTTCGCGCCCTTTACCGCAAGCAGCCCCCCGACTCTCATCTTGTTTGATACCTCGGCGATATGACTTTCAAGAAGCAGAGCGAAAGGGAGCTTTTTTCCTGCCCGGAACATCATTCCGGCGTGGTCTTTGCAAAAACCTTCCTCGTTCGTCTTCAGCCGTACCGACGGCTCCATCGCCGACGCGCCGAGGATAAGATCGATCTCGTCGCGCTCGAATTTGTTGTAGATCTTGCAAAACGGGCATACGGGCGTATCGCTCTTCGAGCATTCCTCGAACGCCTCGTTAATTGTTATGGTATATATCTGTTCCATATCGCATCTCCGGCTCTTTTTTATAATTATAGCCGAAAAGCGGGAACTTTTCAATACCATCCGGCAAGTATTGACGCGCCGTCAATAAGTCAGACGGCAAACGAGGCACGATACGAACACGCAAAAGAACGAGGACGCAACGGCGACGGGGTAAAGATATCCGGTGCGGCGCGCCTTCGGCGCGGCGGAAAAGTATACGGATATTATGTAGAAAACGGTGTCGCTGCTTCCCATTATCACGGATGACGCGTACGACGCGAAACTGTCCGCGCCCGCGCTGTCCATGAGATTTACGTACGACGCGCTCGCGGCGGAGCCCGAAAACGGACGCGTCACGAGAAGAGGTACGGATTCGGGAGGTATCCCGAGCGCGCGGCACGCGGGTGATATCAGGTTTGACAGCGCCGACGCGGCTCCGCTCGAGGAAAACATCGAGACCGCCGAGAGGATAAGGACGAGGGACGGTATGAGCTTGACCGACGTCTCAAACCCGCCCGACGCTCCGCGAAGGAACGCGTCGAGGTAGTTTTTCTTTCCGGAGAAAAACAGCGCCGACGGTATGACGAGTACGAGCGGG
>JAFXNX010000335.1 GCA_017529175.1 Clostridia bacterium | reverse complement strand
GGTCTTGCTTCCGAGGACGTGGTGTCAAAGTGCCGCCTCGTTATGACGCAGGCGAACCTCACGACCGAGGACAGACCCGTTATCGAGCGCGCGCTCTCTAAAGCCGAGGAAACGGGCGAGCCGGCGGCGGCGATTGAGCTTTCTGACGGAACGATCGTCACCGGAAAAACGACGAAGCTCCTCGGAGCGTCCTCCGCGATGCTCCTCAACGCGCTCAAGATCATCGCCGGGATCGACGACGATATACATCTCATTTCTCCCGAAATAATAGAACCGATACAAAAATTAAAGATCGACAACCTTGGAAACCACAATCCGCGTCTGCACACGGACGAGGTGCTGATCGCCCTTTCGATATGCGCTCTGACAGACGTCACCGCAAAGCGGGCGTTCGACAAGCTCGCGGATCTTAAAGACTGCGATATGCATTCCTCCGTCATTCTCTCCCAGGTCGATATGAACGTGCTGAAAAAGCTCGGCATCCACGTCACCTGTGAGCCGAAGTATCAGACGAAAAAGTTATATCACGCAAATTAAGGCGCAAAAATATGACTGCGCGCTGACCGTTTTCCGACCCCGGAAAACGGTTTTTCATCTCAGCACACATAATTAGTCATTTGCATAATATTCTCTTATTTTATGCAAATGCAAAAAACTTGAAAGGAGCCGCAAAACGGAATGCTGACCGGATTCAAAGACAAAAAATACGCGATCATAGGCGACGTTAAGGACAGACCCATCCCCGCGCGGCTTCACCGCATGATCGCCGATTACAGTTATGAGTGCATACCTGTAAAAAAGTCCGATCTCAAAATGACGCTGAAGGACGAGAGCTTTGACGGATTCAATCTCACGTATCCGCTGAAATCCGCCGTAATGCCATATCTTGACGAGACGTCGGAGACCGCCTCAAGGATAGGAGCCGTAAACACGGTAGTGCGGCGCGAGGACGGAACGCTTTACGGCGAGAACACGGACTACATAGGTTTTCTCGCTCTGCTCGACGAAAACGGCATATCGCCGGAGGGCAAGAAGGTTTTGGTTCTCGGCTCCGGCGACACCGCAAAAGCGGTATCGGCGGCTCTTTGCGACAGAGGGGCAGACGACGTCGTTATAATCTCGCGGACCGGCGACGAAAACTATTCTTCTCTCGATATCCACGACGACGCGGCGATCCTTGTGAACACAACGCCTGTCGGCATGGCGCCGGACTACACGACGTCCCCCGTATCCTTAAAATATCTTGAACGCCTCGAAACTGTTATCGACATCGTTTACGACCCCTTCCGCACGGAGCTTATGCTACTTGCGGAAGAAAACGGCATCGCCGCCGTCGGCGGTATGGATATGCTCAAGGCGCACACCAAAGCGTCGTGCGAGCTTTTCACCGGCAGAAGAGTGACGAGTCTTACAGTCGAGCGCGCGCTTGCAAGTCTTGAAGCTGAAATGGAAAACGTCGTTCTCGTCGGTATGCCGGGATGCGGAAAAAGCGTTATCGCGCGAGAGCTTGCGAAAACTCTCGGAAGGGTCGTTTACGACACCGACGACGAGGTCGAACGCGCGGCGGGACTCGGGATCCCCGAGATATACGAGCTTTTCGGAGAAGAGTATTTCAGGCAGGCGGAATCGGAGATCATTAAAAAAGTCGCGCGAGGATCCGGCGCCGTTATCGCGGGTGGCGCAGGAGCTATTCTCAAAGAGGAAAATATAAGAGAGATACGCCGCAAATCGACAGTCATCTTTTTGCGCCGGGAAGTGGAGCGTCTCGCCACATCCAAAGGACGGCGTACGAGCCGCGACTCACTTATGAAGCTGTACAAAGAGCGCATCCCGCTCTATCTCGCGGCGTCCGACGTCATCGTCGACGTCGGAGAAACTCCGAAGGATACCGTACGGTCGATCATCAAAGCGATATATAAGAAATAGAATATTTGCAGGGGAAACTTTTCGAGAAAAGTTTCCCCTGCACCCTTTCAAAAGCTTCTATATCGGGCTGCATAGGAGTTTGCGGACCAAAATCTTTATGAGTAAAAAGTATGCGCGCCGATGGTCATAACTGCTTCGCGGTTTTCCGATATCCAGTTTCCCGACGCCAGCTTCGGATTCATAAAGTAGAGTATCTCATCGGAGAGCGAGAATCCTTCGAGACAGACCTTTGCCGCGTCGACGCTCTCGCCGTCCGGCTCACGGTAGATCGCATCCCCCGCCGCGGGAGAAAACTGAACGACGCCATACCGTCTGTCGAAAACGACGCCCTTTACGTCGTCCGGAAATTCAGAGGACGCTACTCTGTTCAGCACCACGTTCCCGACCGCGATCTTTCCGAGGAACGATTCGCTCCTGCTCTCGCACGATATGATCCGGGAAAGCCAGTAAAGGTCCTCTTCATTATAATAATCGCTGCCGGATGCGACAGGCGAATAATCTCCCGACACAAAGAGCTCGTCGCCGCTTTCAGTCACACTCATACCGGCGCACCACGCCGCGGCGGCCAGAGGGACCGCCGTTTTTCCGTTCGCGTCTATCACCCCGTTCTCACAGAATACGCATCTGCCGTCATGACAAAAGTAAAGGTCCGACGGCGCGCACTCCGTTTTTTCTTCGTGACCGCCTGATGCGAAAGACAGAAAATCGCAAAGCGCGACGTATATCTCGCCGCAGTGCTCCGCTACAAGGTACGGATACGGAGAACCTCCGACGAATACTTTTGCCGCCTGCTCTTCAAAATCACGCGATATGACGGAATAGATCTCGTCATAATCCGGCGCTTCGGGCGAAATATCACTCTCCTGCTCGGCAAGCGTGCCGACAGATCTTTTAAAGGCGCCGTGTCCGTAGTCGTCGAAAAGCAAGGATCCGATCTCGTCGTCGCAAGCGTTGAGCGCCGAATAGTAAAGCGACGCCGGGAAGAACATAACCGATAAGACAAGCGCCGCCGCGCGAGAGAGAATCTTTTTTTGACCTCGATGCATCAAATCACCTCCCGATATCGAGTAATAATATGATACCGTATGCCCGGAGTCGCAAAACGGCGCGACGGCAAACTCGCATTTTAATTCCGTATGACGAAGAGATGCGCATATCGTTCCACCGCGGCGATATTTCCGATTGTTTGCACATTCTTGCATTTATCGTCACATTGTAGTATTATAATAGTATAAAAACAGTTTATGGAGATCAAAGTGAAAAATACAAGGTTTATAATCAAGATCGCCGCCGCGCTTACAGCGGTGCTGATCGTAACTCTGTCTTTTTCTTCATGTATAACAGTAAATCTGCCTCCCGAGGACAGCGAGACCGGCGCCGCGCCGACTGATACGGCGCCTCCCGAAACCGAAGCTGATACCGAAGGACGCGTCATCGTGGAAAACGACTTTATGAAGCTGAAGGAAAGATATTTGAAAGTGATCGGAAACGCCGATTTTGAAGGCGCGTCGGTAATGATCGCGGCAGAATCAACGTCGATGATCGAAGGCGACGACGGGCCGTACAGGATGTCGAAAGAGATATACACTCGCAACCGCGAGATAGAGGAGCGTTTCAACGTAAAGATATCCGCAAAAAAAGTCATGAACGAGACGCTCTTCGAAGATATGCAGAGCGCGGTTTTTCAGAACGTATTCTTTGCCGACATCACGCTGATACCCCAGTATATGGTCTACGTTTTTATAAACTCGGGTATTCTTATGAATCTTAACAGTCTGCCGTTTGCGGACTTTGATTCCGGTTACAATATGGAAAGCGGGATCGCCGCAGGCGCCGCGGAAAGCGGTTTCTTTGCGCTCGGAGGATGGGCGACACTCGATCGCGGCGCCCTTCCCGCGGTATTCTTCAACAAGGAAATGATAAAGTCCACCGGGCTTGAAGACCCCTATCGCCTCGTATCGGACGGAGAGTGGACGTGGGACAAGTACTTTGAATACGCGTCCGCTCTGTCAGGCGTCGACGGCTATACGACTACGTCGTATGCAAATTCACTGTATCTTCCCGACATCATTCACTTCTCGGAAGGCGGAAGCTTTATTTCGTCCGGTATCGGCGTCTACCCTTCCGTTTCGCTGAACTCCGACTCCTTCGCTCACACTATACAGACGTTCGGAAGTCTTCGCGCCGCGGGGGTCGCCGTGACGGAAAACACAGACTTGTTTGCAAACGGCTCGTCTATGTTTCTCATAAGCCGTCTTGACACGATGAAGACGATATCGAATTCAAGCGCCGTCTGGGGCGTGCTTCCGATGCCGAAGCGCGACGCGGCTCAGGAGAACTACGTATCTTTAGTGCCGCCCGAAACACCGATGTTCACGGTACCCGCAAACAGTACCGGCGCCGAAAAGGCGAGCAGAATGATCTCATCATTCGGCGCCTGCTCTCTCGGGTATCTGACAGACGCTTATATCACTGACTGTATGAACTACTATTTGCGTGACAATGATTCCGTGACCTCATGCGAACTTATATGCTGCGGCGCGGCGTGGGACCTCGCATACACCGTCGGAGGAAGCGACTCCGATATTGAAATGAGCACCTTCGGCGCCGTCAGAGAGTCGTATGAGAGCGGCATCGGAGTTCAGGACGCCGTCGACGCGTATTCGTTCGGGGCGCAAAACGCAATTTCACGTCTTTTCTCGTAAATTTATAACGGTAAGGGCAATATGAAAAAAAGATTGATCGCAATACTTCTTCTTACGGCGATAGTCGCCGCGTCCCTGATACTGATAATAAGCCGCGGCGGCGAAGAGAGCGGGAGCGGCGAGGCGATACGAAAAGACGCGCTCGTTATCGGCGCGGCAAAGATCGAGGGATCCTTCTCTCCGTTCCGGGACGGAAGCGACGGGGACGAGACGGTAAAGAATATCGTATACCCGAAGATCGCCTCGAGAGAGGGAGACTCTTCTCCATCTGTCACAGGACTTTCCGCCGCGTCGGATATGGAAGTCTTCTTTGCCGATAAAGACCGCGAGATGACAGAAAAGTTCAAGGACGGCGGATACACCGCTGTAAGATACACTCTGAAAGACGCAGTCAGGTTCTCGAACGGCTCGCCTCTTGAAGCTGTCGACGTACTCTTCTCGCTTTATATGACGCTCGACCCCGCCTCAAACGTCGACAAGAGCGCGTTCTTATCGCTCGACGGATATACCGATTACGTATACGGAAAGAGCGGCGTTTCAAAAGAGATGAAAAGAGCGTATGAGATAATTAAGAACGATACCGGGGAAGAGGCGTCTTACGGAAATTCGTACACGAGACAGAACGCTCTTGACATGAGAGAAATACTTGCGTCGTGCGGTGAGAAGTTCGCTGAGGAAATAAGGGAATACGTCGCAGAAAACTACTGCACCGACGAGATGACGTCGTCCTATATCCTCGATACGGTGAGCGAGCGCGACGTTGCGGAAAGCGAAGCGCTGAAGAACGCATACGCAATAAGGATGTGGAACTACGGCAGTTTCATTTACAACTACGCAAAGGACGAAGACGGAGATTTCGTCGGAGTAGAGGACCGCGAGGGAAACATCACGGTAAAGGCGACGTATGACAGCGCGATCGGGGACGACGCGTATCTTGAATATTTCGAGGACGAAGACGGAGACTTCTTTTACGATCGCGAAACGTCGTCCTACAGAGAAGCCGAAAAAGACGAGACGCCCCGTTATTCAAGGCGCCTCGACGAAAAGTATATAAGGATTTCACGAAAATCTCTCGCGGGATTCCGCGACTCGGAAGGAACGTCGTATACTCTTGAGGGCGACTCTTACCCGACGATGAGCGACTTCTTTATGCTGATGAAGGACTCCTACGTCGCAGACGGCGTCTTCGACTATGAAAAGATGGAGAAGATCGAGAGCGCCGGCGCATATTCCTTCTCGGCGCAAGCCGCCGAAGAGTACGCGCTCTCTCACGCAAAGGGAGAGGAAGTAACAGAGATATCCGGAATCGTATCTGAAAAGGACGGAGAAGGGCGCGACACGCTGACGCTTTTCTTCGAGGGAAACGATTATGACGCCGCCGTCGGCGCAGTCTTTCCGATAGTGTCGATGTCATCCTGTATGGAAGGATACGATACCGGGAATGAGACCTTGAATATTTGCGGCGCGCCGATTAATTCCCCTTCGCTGTTTGAGCATATTGAAAAAGTTGAATATCCGGCGTCCTTCGGCCCTTACGCTATCGTAAGATATGACGTGGATGAGAAGACCGTATATCTTGAAAAGAACGAATACTTCTCCACCGCCGGATATGAAGAAGCGGCAATAGACGACGTAACTATCCGTGACGTCTCCGATGCGGACACCGCAGAGCTTCTCTCGGAAGGAGATATCGCGATAAACGTTGCGCCGATAAAAAAAGACGCTAAAGATATCCCTCACAGCGCGGTCAAAACTCTTTATTATCCAAACAACTCATACAAATATCTTTTGATAAATCCGGCTTATTATAAAAATCTCGAGTGCCGTCTTGCGATCGCCTCCGTCATCGACACGTCGGCGGTGACCGGAGACGCCGTGGCGCCGACGTCGGGATACGTTCCGACGTATTTCGACTCGTATACGCCGGATGATAACGTATCCTTCGACCGCGACGGCTCATCCGCGCTTCGCCACCTTGAAGCGGCGGGATATAAAAAAGACGGCGAGGGGAACCTTATCGACCCCGCGACCGGGGAGATAGCGAAATTCGTCTTCACCCTTCTTCCCGAGGAAGAGGGCGGCGACGTTGAAATGATGATCGCCGGCGCAATAGATATCCTTCGGAAGATCGGCGCGGACGGCGAAATAGTATTCGATCCCGACCTGAAAACGAACGTATACTCCGATGAAGGAGTCGCGATATACGTCCTCGGCTGGGAAGTCGACAGAACGACGTCGCTGTTTGAGCGCTACGCATACAGCTCGAAGACAAGCGCGGTAAAAGGGTGCGGGATCTCAAGCCTTTTTACGGCGGGACAAATAGACAAACTCGGCAAGTTATCATACGTCGACATTGACGGCAAGAAAAAGAATTCGACGCAGTCAGACGCCGTCGACGATATAGACAGAGCGCTTTGCGCGGGTGATGCGCTTATCGATAGAGACGAAAGATGCGCCGCTTTCAAAACGGCGCAAAAGATAATATCCGCGCTGACGTTTGAAATACCCGTTTGCGAGTACAACAACGCGTATCAGGTAAGAGAGGACGTCGTCGACATGACCTCGCTTTATACCGGCGCGACGTCGGAAAAAGGCCCTCTTTCCGAGATATGGAAGATAAGGTTTGCCTCACAGGACTGATATATTTTCTGTCACAAAAAGCCCGAAGTTAAATTCGGGCTTTTTTATGTTCTGTTGTCTGATAGATCAATGAAAACGCAAAAACGCCGTCTTTAAGAGCATACCAGCTGTCGCGGATCTTTACGACGTCATACTCTTCAACTTTCCGCTCCGTACCGTCGCTGTCTGTAACAGACACTTCACACTTGACGGAATACGCATCCGTAACTTCAAGATTTGCCGATCTGCAAAGCGTTCTCACGGCTTCTTCCAACTGAACTCTCGTATCGTCACCGACCCGCTCCGCGCCGATTATCGTATATCTGTATTCGCGCTTTCCGTCAGAATGAGCGCTTCCGGGGTCCGCGCTGTCTTCTTCCTCCCCCTCCTTCATTGACGCGATCGCTTTATCTACGTCAAATCCGTCTTCAAGAGAAGCGTTCCAGTATTCTTCCGGAGCGAGCGTTCTTAACTGTTCGGCGGAACCGTTGTTACACTTTTCAAGATTCGCTATCGCGATCGCATAGCCGCCCGTCCCGCTTTCCGCGTCGCTGTTGTTTTTAAGCAGAACGGCCGCTATGAGCAGCACTCCCGCGCAAAGGACGCATATAAACGATCTTATAAGAGTCCGTTTGGTCTTAGCTAACGCTTTCCCCGCCTGTTCGGCGTCTGTTACGTTCAACATAATTACTCTCCCAACGTTTTTGTTCAAAGGAAACATGCGAAACTTCTCAGTCAACTCCTCGAACGTCTGAACAGATCAAGAGCAAAAGCCGCCGCTGCGGTAACAACGCTGAAAACAAGGGCGTATAAAAGATAAACGGGGGATCTCACCGCTTTTATCCCGTAAGTCACCGGGAACAAAAGATCAAGTCTGCCGGCAAATCTCACGCTGACGAAGATCGGGCAAAGCGCCGCTGATGCAAGAGTTATCGGAGGGATAGACGCGCCGAGCGCGAACGGGGTCGTAAAAATTCTGCAAAGCAGGGTACAGAATGACGCCGACGCGAGCGCGAACGCCAAAGCCGCCAAAAGCTCGAACGCAACGTCTGAGATCGTTCCGGTCAGCGCAAGGGAGATCAGCATGACCGCGCTCGATGAAAGGGACGCTGCAAGGTTCGAGGCAAAGAATACGGGAAGTCTGCGCCGCACCGGTATGCGGGAGAAAAATCCCTCTTTCTCGTCCCTCATACAGTAAAGAGAGGATGCGAGCGTGCAGAGCAGCGACGCGAGAAGCGCAAGACCGCGGAGAGGAGATGTGAGATAATTTGAATTATCAGCCTTATCCGTACGCGCCCCGATATATTCGAATTCGACAAGATCCACTTTCAGCGATTCCTCTTCGCAATACGCCTTCATCGTTTCATAGTCGTCGACTGAGTATTTACCGTCCAGCTTTTCATCATACATTTCGTGAAGGATGTAATCGGAAAAATAAAGGAATATCGCGCCGTTCAGCTTTTCACGAACGATCCTCTGTATCGGCGTCTCCTCGGATTGATATACTCTTGCCGCCTTAATGTCGTCGTCCCCGGACGCGTATCTCGTAAAGAGTTCGTCGAGCCCCGCGGGGAACACCCACGCGGCGTCCGCTTTTCCGTAGAACACGGCGTCCTTCGCGTCTTCCTCGGCGTCGAAGACCTTGAAGTTTACAATACTTTCGTTTTTCGTAAGATAATCTGATATCTTGTGCGAGAGTTCGCTCCCGCCGCCCTCTGCGACGAGCGCGACAGTCATGATCCCGCTGTCCTCCTTTGCGGCGTAAGCCATAATGCCGGAGAGAACGGGGATAAGAAGGAGAAGCGCAACGAAGCTCTTTTTGAGAAAGAGACGCTTTGCGAGCAAATAAAACCACTTGAGGACACGCGCGGCGCGCGAGTTGTTATTCGTTCTCATACCGCATCCCTCCCGAGCCGTATTTTTCTCGCGGCAACGGTGAGCGCGATAAAGAGTACGGTATAAAGCGCCACCGCGGGGAGATGTTCGAGAACTCCCGATGTCATCGCGCTCTTCGCGTACGAGAACGCGACGCCTCCGGGAAGCGCGCGGGCTATCTTCTGCAGTGTCATCGGGAAGAAGCTCGACGGATAAAAGTAACCTGATATATATGACGAAAAGATCGCCGTCACGAACTGGAGAAGTACGCCTCCGACGACTCCTTCGACACACTCGTAAAGGAATAACTGAACCGACGCAATCATAGCGACGGCAGGCGCAAGTTTAAGCGCGAATACGACGAACGATGCGAAAGTCCTTCCGCCGAACGCGGACGAGGCTGCTTCTCGCGACATGACCCAGCCGCCGAGCGCGAGGATCACGAACATGAAAACGTACATGAAAATAAAGTACGCGGCACTTTCCGACGCGACCTGCCGCGCTGCGCCGATCTTGCGCGAGTGAAGAAGCTTCGGCAGCGCCATATCGCGCTTGACGAGGTGAGATGCGCAGCCGATGCCGAAGAGCATTGCGAAAAACAGGGTAAATGATGAAAAATAGTATACCCCAACGGTTATATCAGAATCGTCTCCGATCAGATCGACGGACAGTATACTGTCGCGCTTCAGAAGAAAATCCGCGTGTTTCAGCGCGATCTCGTCAGTCAGCACGTCGGTCTCTTCTCTGCCGACGCCCTTTTCCGATAAATATCTTTCTATTCCGAACACGTTCTGCTGAACGACGTCGGCAAGCTGTTCGGCGACCATGACGAACTCTTTTACCGCCGCGTCACCGAGGGCGGTATCAAGCCCTTCGCTGACGTATTCGACCGGTATGAAATCGGCTCTCGCCGCCGCCTCGACGAACCCTGCGGGAACTTTTATGTATCCGATGATCTCTCCGCTCGATACCATTGAGCGGGCTTCCTCTTCGGTGAGAGTGACGAACTCAACGGAAAGACGCGAGGTGTCAAGGTCGTTCATCGTCGTCACCGCAAGATCAACGTACCGTTGTTCAAGGTCTCCCGTAACACCTATCTTGAAAAGTTTTCCCGCGTCCTCGCTCTCCGCGGCGTTCTGTATCACGGTATTCGCAAGAAGCGCAAGAGACGCGGCGGACACGAGAGCCACTGCAATAACTATCGGAGACGCTTTGATATGGCTCTTTATACGGGACAAAAAATATCTGAGTAATTTCATCCGACAAGTATCTCCGTAAGCTCTTCGGCGCTTCTTTTGCTCCCGACGTCGGAAAGATGCCCGTCTTTAAGTATGTATATCTTGTCGCAAAGGTCGATCTCCTTCACGTCGTGTGTTGCGATTATTATTATTCCGCCCGCCGCCCTGAATTTGCGAAGATAATCGGCTATTGCCTCGCGGCAGACGATATCGAGAGCCGATGTCGGCTCGTCGAGAAGGATCACCTCCGGACCCGATGCGACGGCGCATCCTATAGACAGACGCTTTTTCATGCCGCCCGACATCCTCGACACACGAACGTTCAAAAACCCGTCAATGCCGAGGATTTTCAGAACTCCGCGCTCAAGCTCCGCTTCCATCTGTTCTTTTGAGTACCAAAGAAGCAGATTATCTCTCGCCGTAAGTTCTTCGATAAGCGGCGTTCCCTGCGGAACAAAACCTATCTTATCGCGCAGCGAACCGTTCTTGAAAACGCTCTCCCCGTCGACTGTAAAGTCGCCCGACGTGGCGCGAAGAACTCCCGAGAGTATTCCGAGAAGGGTCGATTTTCCGCTTCCGTTGACTCCTATAACGCCGATAACGCTCCCGCTTTCCGCCTCAAACGAAACGCCGTCGAGCACGACTTTTCTTCCGTATTTCTTCTTTATATCACAAATACCGATGTGCATTACACCCTCCGTATTACACGGTAAACCCGGTACCGGCGAAAGCCGATACCGGGCAGATCGATCAATTAATCAAAGTCAAGTCCGAAAGGAAGCGTATCATCCGAAAGATCTCCGTCCATCAGACCGGCAAGACCTTCAAACAGTTCCGCGGGGACTCCCGCGTCCTTAAGTCCTGATATGAAGCCTTCAAAGTCAAACGTCTGCATCCACTCTGAGAAGCCTTCCCCGTCATCCGACAGGATATAGTCGCCCTCAGCGGGTACCGAACCGTCTATTTTAACGTCGCAAAGGTCAAGCGAGCCGCTGACAGAAACGAACTTCTGTCCGAGCACCTTTAAGCTTCCGTCAAATTTCTGTTCGCTGCCTGAGTGATCAAAGTCGAACTCAAGTTTTACCTGAGTTGCGACCTGGGCTATGACGCCCGTGATAGAGGATCCGTCTACCATACTGCCTGACGGGATCCTGCTCGAGATGAGCTGAGCCAGAGCTTTTCCGGGAGATACCGTGACTTTGCCGCTTAGATATCCCTTCTTTGCGCTTTCGCTGTCAAAGTTCTCGAAAGCGAGTTTTAACACGTCTTCATCTTTTCCGTCGATCTCGGCACGGACGACGAAGTCTCCTGTGTAACCGGTCGCGCCGTTTACACCGCTGCCGCTTCCGCTGATCTTTCCGGTATGTCCCGACGTAAGTTCAAACTCGGTCGCTTCATTTTCTCCGTCTTTTGCGTCTTTACAAATGAAGTGGAACAGGTCGGCCTCTTCGGAAAGAACGGTTACTTCAAACCCTCTCACCTCATCATTGTCCGCAACAAAGAGAGTGTATTCTGCGCCGGTAAACTGAGCCTCTCCCGCTTCCGCTTCCCCGATCTCATCAAGGATCGTATCGAGCGCGCCGTAGATCTCGTCTTCAATATCCTTTTCGGTTACGGAAGCTCCGCCCGCTTTTGCCGCTTCGGCGAAGTCCTTCGCAATACCGCTGACGATCGCTTTAATGTCTTCATCGGCCTTTGCTTCTTCGATCACCGCTTTAAGGATCGACGCGAGAAGTTTCGTGTCTATTTTTACCTTGTAAGCGCTGCACTTTTCGGAAATATCGCCCGCCGTAAGGGTAACGCTCTCTTTTTCAACGTTTTCGATCTTGTCGATAACAAGATGAATGTACTTCTCGAATATCTCCGAAAGTTTCTCTTCACTCGGAAGATTGCCCGATATTTTAGATATCAGCTGCATGGGAAGAGACGACGCCATCGACTGCAGATCGAAGCCGTAATCTCCGTCAAAGTAGTCCGGCTCGACTGATGAGAACATACTTGAGAGCGCTGATGCGTCGAACGCAAGATATTTGTCTGAAAGCTCCGGTATCCTGATATAGGCGATACCGTCTTCGCTCTTCAACTCGACCGTCGCGACAGTCTTTCCGGAGACAGATACGACCGCTTCCGCCGCGGTATTTCCGTCTTCGTTCTTTGCTTTAAGAGCCAGCCCTACGTCAGAGAGCCATTCGAACTGCGACACGTCCGCTCCCATTGCTTCGAGAGGAGCCGCGTTGATCGAGATCGAAAGATCAATCTCGCCGGAAATATCGTTCACGTCGAGAGATACGTTATCCGAAAAATCGTTGAAATCTTCGGAGATCTTTGTCACTTCACGCTTCTGTACATACCTGAAATAATCTGTGGAGGACATGAATAGCGACTTGATCTTCGAAGGGAAAACGAGGAACGCCACCCCCGCAACAAGCACAAGCGCGCAAAGCACCGAGCACGCGGCAATTAGCGCCTTCTTTGCGCCGGACATCTTCTTTTTCTTCTGTTCCGGAGCGGAAGACGCATAGAACCCGCCCTGCTGTACCGCGCCGTACGGCGCTCCTTCCTGTACGTACTGCTGTTCCGGGTTGACCGTTGCGGCATTTTGCTCTTCCGTGAGCGGGGCGCCGCAGTTAGAGCAGAACGCTTCGCCTTCTGCGCATTTATTACCGCATTTCATGCAAAACATACCTACACCTCTCTATTGATAAAGAATTGTTAAGTGTTTATATTATATGTTAAGTATATAATACAATACGCACTTTGTCAAGCGTGAATGCTTAAGAGTGTTACAGCGTCAGACTCATAAAACCGCACGGTGTGATATGTTGTATGCGGTGTAACCCGGAAGTCAGGAGGTGAGCGGATTAATTGATATCAGAATAATGATATATTGCCTCTTCGGGTCAATATGAGATATTATTCTTTCTTCCGCACGCAAAACGTATATCACAGGCGAAACCATACATCGCGCCAACAAAAAGAGCACTTCTTACGAAGTGCTCTTTTTGTTGGTGACCCGTACGGGAATCGAACCCATGTTTTCGCCGTGAGAGGGCGATGTCTTAGCCTCTTGACCAACGGGCCGTTCAAAGGCTTAATAAGTATACCATACACTTTTGAAAAATGCAAGCCTTTTTTCAAAAAAAATGATCCGAACGTAAAAAACGCGTCAGCAGAGGGTAAGATCCCGCGCTGACGCGTATTCTATCGCAAGTTATCTGTTCCTCCACGTGGAAGGAGCGAGAGCAATGAG
>JAFXNX010000334.1 GCA_017529175.1 Clostridia bacterium | reverse complement strand
GCGCTCTTAATTGCGTCGACCCACTGATCGCAGTCGAGAGAGGAGGGGGCGAATACGGACGGATCCTCGTTTCCGAGTCCCCATTCAAGTCCTGTGAATGTGTTCGGACTGAAGTGAACGAAAGCGTAATAGTTAAGGTCGAACCAGTCGAGCTGTCGGCGCGAGGGACGCACGTTTCCCGCGGCTTTTATAAAATCGGCAAAATCGCTCATTTTAAGCTCCTATATTAATATGTAATATTTCGTGATTTCGGATTCAATTATACAAGGGGGGCGTCAAGTTGTCAATATTTTTCGGAAAATATGAAAAAGTGCTTGACAAGGGACGAAATGAGTGCTATACTAACAGAGCAAAAAGAAGCAGAGTATCCGCTCTCACCCGACGTCACGGACCACCGGGTCAATAATAAACGTTAAGAGTTTGTTTGTGCGGATATTATGTTTCGCACAATTTTTATTTTTTTCGGAGGTGCGCCATCAGCACTAAAAATCTTCTTATCAACGACGATATTAAGGAAACCGAAGTTCGTGTTTTCGACGAAGACAACAATCCCATGGGTATTATGGAGTTTGAGAAAGCAAAGCAGTACGCTTATGACAAAGGGTACGATATTGCGCTCATTGCGCCGCAGGCGACTCCTCCCGTATGCCGTGTCATGGACTACGGCAAGTATTGTTACGAGCGCGACAAGAAGGAAAAAGAGAACAAGAAGAAACAGCAGACGATAGAGGTAAAAGAAGTTCAGCTTTCGTGCAGGATCGAACAGCACGATTTCAATACGAAAGTGAACCGCGCGATCAAGTTTCTCTCCGAAGGAAACAAGGTCAGGGTGTCGCTTCGCTTCAAAGGGCGTGAAATGGCGCATCAGGACAGAGGACACGAGGTCATCGAAAGATTTATCGAAGCCTGCGCCGAATACGGCACGGTAGACAAGAAACCGACTCTTGAAGGTCGTCAGATATCTTTGAATATCGTACCGGTAAAAAAATAAATCAGTTCGCTTCGGCAAATATGCCGTTAAATATTTTCATTCGAAAGGACAAAAACAATGGGAAAGATCAAGACACATAGAGCATCAGCAAAGAGATTCTCTGTTACGGCAAACGGAAAGGTCAAGACGTTCCACTCGGATCACCGTCACAACCTCGGACAGAAGAATCAGAAGAGAAAGAGAAAACTCCGCAGCAGCCAGATTCTCAGTCCCGCAATGACAGCTAACGTCAAGAGACTTATCTGCAAAGACTGAGCGAACAAGATCGGGTTCGAAAAATTATTTAAGACAGGAAAGGACTAAGAAACATGGCAAGAGTAAAAGGCGCGATGATGACTCGCAAGAGAAGAAATAAAGTACTGAAGGCTGCGAAGGGATACTACGGTTCCAAGAGTAAGCATTTCAAGATGGCGAAGCAGGCGGTAATGAAGAGCGGTAACTACGCTTATATCGGCCGCAAGCAGAAGAAGAGAGATTTCCGTGCTCTTTGGATCACGAGAATTTCCGCAGGATGCAAGGCAAACGGCATCAACTATTCGAAGTTCATGAACGGTCTCAAGAAGGCGGGTATCGATCTTAACAGAAAAATGCTCTCCGAGATCGCAATTTACGACAAAGAAGGCTTTGCAGCTCTCGTAGAAAAAGCTAAAGCTGCGCTTTAAATATCAGAGCTTGAAAACCCGGTTTTACCGGGTTTTTTGATGCTCAAATGAACAGTGATAATGAGTATTGATAGAACAGAGTATATTTCATCAAAACAGAATGAAAAGATAAAAGCGTTTTCGAAGCTGTCGCAATCGAAGTACAGACGCGAAATGAGTCTGTTTCTCGCTGAAGGAGTAAAACTTGCAGAAGAGTGCGTCGATTCCGGATGCGCCGAGTGTATGCTGATATCGGAAGAGCGCTTTGATGACGCCGAAGTAAAACGCGTACTTGACAAATGCGGCGATAATGTTATACAATATATTCTCGCAGCGCCCGCATTTGAGAAGGTCACATCCGAGAGCGCGCCGCAGGGGATAATCGCAGTGTCGCGTTTTCCGTCGTGTCATAAGGCGTCATGCGACGCTATGCCTTCATCGCTTGACGGCAAGCTCGTAATAGCGTTTGACGGCATAAGAGACCCCGGTAACCTCGGAGCCGTGATGAGGAGCGCTCTTGCGTTCGGTTACGACGCGGTACTGCTCGGCGACTGCGCCGACGTGTACGGAGGAAAGGCCGCTCGAGCTTCTATGGGGGCGGTATTCAAGCTTCCCGTCATATTCTGCGACGATATGTCGGAGTATTTGCGCTCTCTTTCGGATCGGGGCAGACGCATAATCGGCGCCGCCGCGACCGAAGGGGCGCACGATATACGCGCTTTCGATCTGCAAATGAACGACGTCGTTGTGATCGGAAACGAAGGACACGGGATAAGCAGATCCGTGTCGCTCGTTTGTAAAGACTACCTGATGATACCGATGGACCCGCGCTCCGAATCTCTCAACGCCGCGGTAGCGTCATCCGTTATTATGTGGGAATATTCTAAACTGACTGAACTATGACAAACAAAAACAAATTATACTGGGTGTGGCTCTCTCTTTTATGTCAGAGCGCGAGCCGCAGGGCGGTAAATCTCATAAGATACTTTGAGGACGCAAAGGGCGTTTTCAAAGCAGACGAATCGGAACTTGAGAAGTGCGGGATAATAAAGAAGAGCGACGCTCTGTTTTCCGAGATATTAAAACACGACACGGATGACGCCGAAAGCATCGTATCATGGTGCAATAAAGCTGGCGTCGATATAATAACGCCCGATGATAAGAATTATCCGTCAAATCTATATTCTCTTCGCGACGCTCCGCTCACGCTGTATTGTGTCGGAGAGCTGCCCGATCTTGACGCTAACTGTTCCGTCGCTGTCGTCGGCTCGAGGAATATGACCGACTACGGCGCTGTCAACGCGTTCAGATTCGGTTACGGACTTGCGCGCGCAGGAGCGATCGTCGTCAGCGGACTTGCTCTCGGTATAGATTCGATGGCAATGGCGTCAGCTCTTGCAGGTGGCGGCGCGACAGTCGGCGTGCTCGGATGCGGTATCGACGTCGTTTATCCGAAGGAACACGAAAAGCTTTTCAAAGCCGTGGCAAAGAGCGGCGCGGTAATAACGGAGTATCCTCCCGGATCAAGACCGAAGAGAAATTCCTTCCCGCAAAGAAACAGGATCATCAGCGCTCTGTCGCAGGGTACGCTCGTCATAGAGGCGGCAAGCGACAGCGGTTCGCTGATCACTGCAAGACACGCCGTGTATCAGGGAAAAGATCTTTTCGCGCTGCCCGGCAGCGTCGGACGCGAGATGTCGGAAGGTACGAACTTCCTTATCAAGGAAGGAGCTTTTGCGGTAACACGTCCCGCTGATATTCTCGAGAGATACGAGTACGTATATCCTCATACGCTTGACTTGTCATACGTGCGTACGGAATTCAAAGAGATCGACTTTGAGCGCTCGGCTGAACGCGTGCGTCTGATGTACGGTGTGACGACCGATAAAGAACGCAGCGACGTTTATTCAAAAAGGTCGGCGCCGCGCTCTCTTGACGAGCCGCCCGTCGTATTTATCGGTGAAGACTCCGGCAGGTACGATAATAAAACATTCGATTTTGACGATACTTATAAAAAACCGGACGTCCTTCCCGCAAAGTCCCGGGCTGATGCTAAAAAGTCAAAGCCCGGTTTTGCCGACGCTCCCTCGGAGCCGAAACGCATCGACTTTGAACTGTTAAGTGAAAAAGACCTTAAGATATATAACTCTATGATACCCGACACTCCGATGATACAGGAAGAGCTGATCTCTGACGATATCACAATAGCCGACGTTATGGCGTCTATGACGATGCTTGAAGTCAGCGGCGCGATTGAAGCCGGCGCGGGTGGATATTTCATGAGAACAAGCGCCGACGACATAACGCTCCCGGATGAAGAGATATAAAGAATCGAAAGGAAAGCAATTAATGAATCTCGTAATAGTAGAATCGCCGACAAAATCCAACACTATCAAGAATTATCTCGGATCAACATATAAAGTCGTGGCGTCGAAGGGACATATCAGAGACCTTCCCAAATCGACTCTCGGCATTGATATAGACGACAATTTCTCGGCGCACTATATCAATATAAGAGGAAAAGGCGACCTCATCAGAGACCTTAAAAAAGACGCGAAACGCGCTGATAAAGTATATCTCGCGCCCGACCCGGACCGCGAGGGCGAGGCGATCTCCTGGCATCTCGTCAGCGCGCTCGAGATACCGAAAGAAAAGGTCAGAAGGATAACCTTCAACGAGATAACGAAGAATGCGGTCAAAGACGCGATCAAGCACCCGCGCGATATTGACATGGATCTTGTCAACGCTCAGCAGACGAGGCGTATCCTTGACAGGATCGTCGGCTACAAACTCAGCCCGTTCCTTTGGAAGAACGTAAAGAGCGGTCTTTCCGCCGGACGCGTACAGTCTGTCGTTACCCGCATAATCGTCGATCGTGAAAACGAGATCAGAGCGTTCGTTCCCAAAGAATTCTGGACTATCGACGCTGACCTGAAGTGCAAAGACGGTAAAGAATTTACAGTCCACTATTACGGAAAAGCGCCAGGTAAGAGAAAAGCAGACCTCAAATGCGAATCCGACGCTTCTGCAGTCGTCGCGGACGTAAAAGGCAAGCCTTTCAAAACAGTTGAAGTTAAAGAATCCACGAAATACAGAATGCCCGCGCCCCCGTTCACAACGTCGACACTGCAGCAGGAAGCGTCCCGTAAGCTCGGTTTCCAGACCGCCAAAGCGATGAAAGTGGCGCAAGAGCTATACGAAGGTGTCAACGTAGGTCACGAGGACGGCGGCGTACAAGGACTTATAACCTATATGAGAACCGACTCTTTGCGCGTGTCGACAGTAGCGCAGGATGCAGCGAAGAAGTTCATTCTTGACAAGTACGGCGCGTCATATTATCCGCAGAAAACGAGAGTATATAAATCGAAAGCAAACGCTCAGGACGCGCACGAGGCGATAAGACCGTCAAACCTTGCTCTTGAACCCGCAAGGATCAAAAAGCATCTGACGGGCGATCAGTTCAAGCTTTACAAGCTGATCTGGGACAGGTTCCTTGCGAGCCAGATGCAGTCCGCGGAGATATCCGCCGTTAACTGCACGTTTGAATGTTCCGGACATATTTTCCATGCGGCGGGAAACACAGTTGTGTTCCCGGGCTTTCTCGCGCTCTATGAAGAGTCGACTGACGAGCCGGATAAGAAAGCGGATAAGGACGCGATCCCCGCTGTATCGGAAGGAGAAATACTCGATCCTTTGTCCGTCTCGGCAAATCAGCATTTTACGGAGCCACCCGCAAGATATACCGAGGCGTCCCTTGTAAAATTCCTTGAGGAGAAGGGCATCGGCAGACCGAGTACGTACAACTCGATCATAACGATAGTCTTCACGCGCGGATACGTTCGCCGCGAAGGACGCAGTCTCGTTCCCACCCCTCTCGGAGAGATCACGACTCAACTGATGAAGGATTCGTTCCCCGACATAGTCGACTATGAATATACCGCTCAGATGGAGGAAAAGCTCGACAGCATCGAAAACGGTTCTGCAACGCTTGAGACTACTCTCGGCGAATTCTATGAAAAATTCAATAAGGAGCTTGAGCACGCGGAATCAACGGTCAAGCAGGGAGCTTACGTCCTTCCCGTGGAAGAGACTGATATTATATGCGATCTTTGCGGCGCGAGAATGATCGTCAAGACGGGCAGATTCGGCAAGTTCGCTGCGTGTCCGAATTATCCGAAGTGCCGCAATACAAAGCAGCTCGGCGGTGATAAAGCCAAAACTGCCGCCGCATCGGAGACAAAAGATGAGAAGAAGGACGACGCGCCTCTTGAGATAGCGCCGTTCAAATGCGAGACCTGCGGCTCCGATATGGTTTTGAGAAACGGCAGATACGGAGCGTTCTACGCTTGTGTTAACTACCCGAAGTGTAAATTCACGAAGAGAAAGACAAATACGATAGACGCAAAATGCCCGAAGTGCGGCGGAGATCTCGTATCAAAGCGCGGAAAAAACAGATCGCAGTTCTACAGCTGCTCGAATTATCCGAAGTGCGATTTCTCATCGTGGGATTTCCCGCTTGCCGACAAATGTCCGGAATGCGGAGAGATGCTCTATAAGAAGAAGGGCAAAAACGTGATATTCTGCAAGTCGTGCGACTATCAGAAGGAATCGTGATATGCTTGATCATATAAACGTATACGGCGCGGGACTCGCGGGGTCCGAGGCCGCGTGGCAGGCGGCGCGTCGCGGCGTTAGAGTGCGTCTTTACGAGATGAAACCGAAAAAGATGACGCCCGCGCACAAATACGACGGCTTTGCCGAACTCGTCTGCTCAAATTCGTTCAGAAACAACTCGGTTGAATCCGCGATCGGCTTACTCAAAGAAGAACTGAGGCGTCTGGGCTCTCTTATCATGGAGAGCGCGGAGTGCTCAAAAGTATCTGCGGGAGGCGCACTTGCGGTCGACAGAGTCAAATTTTCCGACTATATCACGGAAAAGATAAAGAACGAACCGCTGATCGAGGTCATTGAGAAGGAATGCGACAGCGTTCCGGACGGTGAGGTGACGGTTATTGCGACAGGTCCTCTGACTTCGGAAAGAATGGCGAAGTATATTGATACGCTGACCGGCGGAAACAAGATGTCTTTCTTTGACGCGGCGGCGCCTATCGTCAGCTACGACAGTATAGATATGGATAAGGCGTTTTTCGCGTCCAGGTACGGAAAAGGAGACGCTGATTATATCAACTGTCCGATGACTGAGCAGCAGTATAACGCTTTCTATGACGCGCTCATGTCCGCTGAGGTGGCTGAACTTCACGATTTTGAAGACGGCGACGCGCTCAAGGTGTTTGAGGGATGTATGCCTGTAGAAGTGATGGCGTCGCGCGGAAAGGACACTCTCAGATTCGGTCCGATGAAACCCGTCGGTATAACGAATCCCGAAACGGGCGAGACTTATTATGCCGTCGTTCAGCTTCGCCGTGAAAACGAAGAGGGAACTATGTTCAACCTCGTCGGATTCCAGACACATCTGAAGTTTCCCGAACAGCGCCGTGTATTCGGAATGATACCCGGTCTTGAGAACGCGGAGTTTTTGAGATACGGCGTTATGCACAGAAATACTTTTCTCAATTCTCCCGAACTGCTTGATTCCGATTACAGTTTAAGGAGCGATCACAATATCTTCTTTGCCGGACAGATGACCGGAGTTGAAGGTTATATCGAGTCCGCCGCATCCGGCTTTGTCGCGGGCGTATCGGCCGCGTCACGCGCGCTCGGAGAAGAAATCTTCCGTTTCCCCGCCGAAACGATGATCGGCGCTATGGCAAATTACGTTATGCGCGGGGGCGTCTCGGAATTTCAGCCGATGAACGCAAACTTCGGGATAATGCCGTCGCCGGACGTAAAGATCAAAGGCGGGAAAAAGATGCGCTACGCTTATTACGCAAAGCGTTCGCTCGATATCATTGATAAACTTGAAATTATAAAATAACTCTCAGGGGATCGGTCATGAGGATCATAATTGACGCTATGAGCGGCGATAACGCGCCGCACGAAATAGTAAAGGGAGCTGTCGAGGCGGCTACCGCTTTTTCCGATACTGAAATCGTTCTGACGGGACGGCGCCAGGTTATCGAGTCCTGCGCCAAAGATATGGGACTCTCTCTTTCAAAGATCGACATTCTGCACGCGGACAGCGTTGTCACAATGGACGATGAGCCCAACTGTGTCGTAAAAGATAAGAAAAACTCTTCAATGGGAGCGGGACTTTACGAACTTAAGAATAACGCCGACGCTTTCGTTTCGGCGGGGAACACCGGAGCACTGCAGGTCGGAGCGACTCTTATCATAAGAGCGATTAAGGGAATAAGACGCCCTTGCCTTGCTATGATCCTGCCGTTTCCGGAACCGGTGATGCTCGTCGACTGCGGAGCTAACGTTACAGCTCTCCCCGAGTATATGGAGACTTGGGCAGACATGGCGTCGATCTATATGAAAAATCTGTTCGGTATGAAGAGCCCACGCGTCGGTCTTCTCAACAACGGCGCGGAAGAACATAAAGGAACTGAACTCCAGATAGAAACGTATCAACGGCTCAAAGCATCGACTACCGTTAATTTTGTCGGAAACGTTGAGTCCCGCGACATACCGTTTGCGCCGTGCGATATCCTTGTTACCGACGGCTTCACGGGAAATATCGTCTTGAAATATACTGAGGGCTTCGGCAAATTCTTTATGAAGACCCTCAAAGAAATGTATTCGAAAAACAGCAGATCAAAATTCAGCTTTCTTGCGATGAAAGGTCAGATAGTTGGTCTGAAACGTCAGTTTGACGCTTCCGAGTACGGCGGCGCGCCGCTGCTCGGACTGTCCAAACCGGTTATAAAAGCGCACGGAAGTTCCGACGCGAAGGCTATAAGGAACGCAGTGAGACAGGCTATCAACTTTGCAAAGACAGGCGTCAGTGAAGAGATCGCCGCAATGACCGCTGAAAAAGCGGCAAAGCGCGCCGCGATGAAAGCAGCGGCGTCAGACGTCAGCGCCGAAAAATAAACAAGGAGACTTCTATGAAAAGCCAAAACAAGTATCCGCTTCCGACCGATACCCTTGAAGCGGTCGTTGGATACGAATATAAGAACAAGAGCCTTCTTCTGACCGCTCTCACACATTCTTCATATTCAAATGAACTTCGCGCAAAGGGAAAAAAGTGCGAATGCAACGAGCGTCTTGAGTTCCTCGGCGACTCTGTTCTCTCGACCGCCGTCAGCGAGTATCTTT
>JAFXNX010000333.1 GCA_017529175.1 Clostridia bacterium | reverse complement strand
GCTAAAAGGATGATTATTGATAAAACTTTTTTCATCTTCTCACCCCCCTTATTTCAGCAGATGGATCAGGGACATTACCGCGAAAGCCGCGGCGGAAAGTCCGAGTCCGAGTCCGAAGAGCCATCTTCTGAACGCGCCTTTGTCCATCGGAAGGTCTCCGACGAACTTTCCGGTCTGACCGTTCATGGCAAACCTGTAATTCTGTCCGTTCCACGTCGTATTGAGGATCCATACGGGATAGAGCGCGTATTTCGCTTTACCGTTTGAAAGGTTTATGTTGCTGTTCTCCGCAACGACCGAAGTATACTCCGTCGTCGTCGAAGCGAACGCGTCCTCCGTGCTCTTCTTTACTCTCGCATTTGCGATGCCGATGCTGTCATCCGCCGTTACGTCGTATTTATCGGCGACGTAACCTGCGAGATACGCGGTCTGGAAGTTCATCGCCTCGTTTATATTGAACGGTTCGATAGACTGCATGAGATCGTCTTCCATCTTGGACGAACCGTCGACCGGAACGTTCGCGAACGCGACAGAGCCGCCTCTGATGAGCGCATAATAAGAGGTCTGCGTGTAATTGTAGTTGCTGTCGCTCCAAGTCCTGATCTTCGTTCCTTTGTATCTGATCAGCGCGTCGGAGTGAGCGTCAAAGAGCCAGAACGGAACGTAAAGACCTTTTACCTCGTCGATATGGTTTTGATCCTTGAAAACTTTGGGGAGCAGTTTTTTGCCCTTTAGATGGCGGTTAAGTCCTTCCTTTGCCGCTTTCTTGTCGAGCTTGAAGGGTATGATAAGATCGGGCTTGAGAGCTCCCGTGAACTGACCCATAAGAACTACGGGGTTGCCGCAGTAAGGACAGCTCGTCGCCGCGAGAGTCTCGTCTCCGACGATCTCGCCGCCGCAGGATTTGCACGCGTAAGTACGCATACCGTCCGTCTCACCGTACTGCCAGGTGTCGCCGGCGTTCGTGTCCCACGTCATATTGTCCGGCGCGTCCTGCCTTAGCTCTTCGTCGTAGCTTTGAAGCGTTTCGACTTCGAACTCCGTGTCGCAGTACGGACACTTCATTTTCTGCAGCGTGCTGTCGAACGCTATCGCGCCGCCGCAGCACGGGCACTTATATTCAAGTTGCGATGCCATTATTTCCTCCTGTGATATTTATTTCAAAAGGCAGTACGCGACAGCGCACTGCCCTTTCAGGTATTATTTTATATCGTTCTCGTCGAATTTATCGCCGCACTGCGGGCAGAACTTCGGAGGATTATGAGGATCTTCCGGTTCCCAGCCGCACTTGTCGCACTTGTAAAGAGGCGCGCCTTCCGGCTTCTTTGCGCCGCAGTTCTGGCAGAACTTACCCTTGTTTACAGCGCCGCATGAGCAGGTCCATCCGTCAGCCTCGGGCTTCTTAGCTCCGCACTCCGTGCAGAAGTTTCCCGTTACGGTAGCGCCGCAAGCGCATTTCCATGCATTCGCCGGAGCCGCCGCGGGAGCCGGCTGCTGCGGTGCCTGCTGAGCCTGCTGTGCCTGTTGCTGCTGACCCATTGCGAAGAGGTTGGACGCGTTCATTCCGCCCGCGTTCATAGCCATACCCATTCCCATAAATCCGGTCATGGCGCCGCCTTCGTTTTTCGCCGCGCTTCTCATAGCGTCCGCCTGAGCGCCGACGATCTGAGCCGCCGCCATAGTGGGATCGCGGTTGATTGCCGCGCGCTGCGCCTGTTTGATCGCGTCCGCGTCTTCCTCGGGAAGAGTTACGGGGTTCATAGCGACTGATACAACGCGAAGTCCTCTGAGTTCTCCCCACTTCTTGGAGAGCGCTTCGTTCATAGCGTCTTCTATCTCCGCGTTGTGAGTTGATATCTGGTTCGGTCTGATCTCGAGGTCGGACAGACGTCCGAACGCGGGAGCGAGAGCGCTGATAAACTCTGTCTTGAGCTGATTGTCAAGTTCGGATCTCGAGTATTCTCTATCCACGTTTCCGCAAACGTTCGTGTAGAAGAGGATCGGATCGGCGACCTTGTAGGAATAAACGCCGCTGCATCTTACAGATACGTCGATGTCGAGTCCGATCTTGGAGTCAACAACACGGAACGGAATGGGATTCGGCGTTCCGAACTTGTTGTCGATGATCTCTTTAAGATTGAAGTAATATACTCTCTGGTCCTTGCCCGTGTCTCCGCCGAACGTGAAACGTCTGCCGAGAGTCTTGAAGGAATTCTTGATGCTCTCGCCGAGGCTTCCCGCGAAGATGCTGGGTTCGGTCGA
This sequence comes from Clostridia bacterium, assembly GCA_017529175.1. The sequence goes on along the minus strand of JAFXNX010000333.1, from coordinate 14,744 downwards.
CGTATCATATACGAATTCGCCAGGTTCCGCGCAAACTTCAACGACCTTTCCCTGTTCGACGATGATCATGCACTGACCGTCCGCAACGGCGATAACGGATCCGTTGGAAATAATGTTGTCGCTTCCCTTGGTGTTGGAAGAACGGCCTCCCGTTCTCTTTTCCCCCTTTACGACGAGCACGTCCTTGTCGATCGCGTCACAATAGAAAAATTCCTTCCACTGATCCGCGAGAGTTCCGCCGAGAGCTCCGAGTCCGGCTTTGATAAGTCCCATGATAATACTCCTTTCGGTTATAAAAAATAATAAAAATCGATACGATTCGGCGAAATCATCCGCCTTTTTAACAATTATAACATATATTATTTAAGTATACAATAGTAATTTGAGAATAATGACCGAATATTTCACAAAACGCTCAGCGCAAACTCTGCGATCTTTCCGCCGAGGAGCGCGTATCCGTCGCCGTTCAGGTGCGCCTGATCAGCGTACATCGGGTACGGAGCTTCGTAGTGCCCGCTCGGCGAATAATCGGCGCGGTAAGGCGTCGGAGAATTTGCGTAAATATTCCAGTTCTCCCGCCCTATCCCCGACAAATGATAAGCGTCGAAAAAGAACGCGCCGTACGTTTTTGCAACGTCCGATATAAGATACGACATCGTCTCAAGCGTTCTTCCGCTTCCCGCAGGAAACTCTTCCGTCCCGTCCGCGTCGACCCAGTCGTATTTCCCTACGCAATGAGGAGAAACGATGATAAGGGGGCAATTTTCGCGCTTCATGGAGATTATCTTCTTCATCACCGTATTGAATTTTCCGTAAAGCGTGTCGTCGCGCGGATATTCGTCGTCTGCGTCGCCGTATTCCATATGACGCTCGTTATATCCGCCGAAGAATATCACAAGATCCTTGCCTTCAAAATCGTCCGCGCCAAGCGGCAGAAGTTCTCCGTTGACTCCCGTGTACGGATCGTACTTCATGTTGCCCGAGTCGGCGCATCCGAGTCCGAACACCATATCAATAATACCGACGCCGCCTCGCGCGTGAGTCGTGACGACGGCTCCCGTTACTCTTTCGAATTCTCTTTGCCATCTGCCGTCGGAGGTTATGCTGTCTCCTATCGCAAGGACTCTTTTTCCTTCGAGTTTTCCGTTATCCATAAAACACCTCATAAAAATGCCCGCGGCAAGTATTCCTTACTGCGGGCAGATAATTATTTCTTTTCCTTTATGATCTTAATGTTTCTGACCGTATAGAGTGTGAGCGACAGCATCATCATAAACAAGCTGAGTCCTATCATCGTGTAAGACAACGCGTCGGGAATATCGGGATCCCTCGGCCATACGAGATGGGCGACTGTCGTCAGATATATCACCACGGTCGTCAGTTTTCCGTGCCACACGGCGCTGAGCGGGTCGCGGTTCTTGTGCATCATAACAAGCCCTATAATACCGTTCGCTACTTCTTTGACTACAAGAACGACAAGCGGAACTATCATTCTCGGGAACCTTACGCAAAGGCACGCGAGTACCGCGAGCTGAGTCAACTTGTCGGCTATGGGGTCGAGTATTTTTCCGACGTTGCTGACCATCGCGAAACGTCTTGCGACAAAGCCGTCGACAATATCGGTCAGCGCGGACAAAACAAGTATCACCATAGATAAGACGATATCGTCGCGGAAGCTGTAAGCCCACACGAAGAACGGTATCAGCGCGATACGGAAAAATGAAAGCAAATTCGGTATCGTAATGACCTTATATTTGAAACGGTCCTTATCCACGATTGTTCCTCCGTTTTCAAATTATCGCCGTCATTAACGGCACATATATAGTTATTATAATACGCTTTTTCGTTTGTGTCAATGAAAAAAGTTCTATTACGGCGTATTTTGCATTATTTTACACCGTATCTGCTTATGACCTCGTTCTGCACCTCGCGCGAGAGCTGAACGAATTCAATGCTGAAGCCACCTATTCTGACGATCAGATCGCGGTGACACTCGGGATGTATTTGCGCGTCTTTCATCGCGTCAAGGTCGGCGGTCGTGACCTGCGCGAGCTGACCGCCGTTTGAAAGAAACGTCCTGACGGCGCTTGCGACCGCGCGCCGCTCGCTTTCCCCCGTCATGGATCCTGCGGGAAGCAGAACGTTCAAAGTCGTTCCTCCGACTCCCTTCTTCAAAGGGAGCTTGCAGACAGAGTTCAACATCGCGGTAACGCCCGAGACGTCGTTTCCCTCGCGCGGGCCTATCGTATTTGAAAGCGGCTCGCCGGCATACCTTCCGTCCGGCATCGCCCACGTCCATTTTCCGAGCTCGATCCCGCTCTCAAGCAAAGAGCAGGCGCCGGTGAAGACACCGCCGCGGCGCGAGCGGTACCGCCCCGCCTCACTCCAGAAGCTGTCGAGCACCCTTGCGCACCACTTATCCGCGTCGTCGATATCGTTTCCGAACTTAGGACACGAGAGCAGTATTTTTCTCTCGCGTTCGTAACCTTCGAAGTTCGCGTCTATCGCTTTGCGAAGAGTCTCCATTGAGATCTTCTTCTCTTTGAACACCGCGTATTCGATAGCGGTAAAGCTGTCCGCGACGGCGGCTGAGCCCGCTGTCTCAACGACTCCGTAATTGTAGACCGACCCTCCGTCGTCAAGGTTCAGACCGCGCTCAACGCACGATTCGGTAAATATTGATTTGACGAGTTTCGCGCAGTTGGCGCGTCTGACGTCGACTCCGTAATTTGTCAGCTCCGCCCATATAGGAACGAAATATTTGACCTGGGACTCATACGCGCGCCAGAGAGACTCGACCGAGGCGTGATCCGTCAGGTAACCCGTCGGCAGTCTGACACGCTCCCCTTTCCGGTTGCACCCGTCGTTTATCGTATACTCGAATATCTTTGCGAGGTTGATCGAGCCGTCCTCGCATCCGAAGTTTGATTTGCCGGGTATCTCTATCTCCTGACAGCCGAGGATCGTATAATCTCTCGCGTCCTCGAGCGGCACGCCGTATTCCATAAGACCGGACACCGCGTTGTCATCCGAGGCGACCGTCGGATCGGACATACCTTCCGACCACATTTTCACGACGAGATCCATAAGGTCGCGCGGAGAATCCTTGCAAAACCTTACCGAAACTCTCGGGTGCGTCTTGTGCGCGGCGCGGCAGATCTGGAGCATAAGATACGTCAGCTCGTTTGTCGCGTCACGTCCGTCCTTTGTCTGCCCGCCGAGCGTCACGTTATGTATTCCGTTCTCGAACATCTTGAACCACAAAGACGCGATATACTCTTCCGCCGCCGCGCGTCCCTCTTCGGCAACGCACTTTTCATAGAACGGAAACAGATACTGATCCGCTCTTCCAACGCAGTCGCACCAGTCCCAAAGGCAATAGAACCACATGAGCTGACACGCTTCTCCGAGCGTCTTCGGCGGATCGTTCGAGACCGTCTCGCAGACTGCGGCAACTTTAAGGAAATGCTCCGCGTCGTCGGGATATTTCTTCGCGGCGTCCTTCGCGGCGCCGGCGTAAAGAAGCGCGAAGTCGCGAAGTCCGTCAAGGATCACGAGCATCGCCTCGTACAGAGTCTGCTTTTTCGCATCTCCCTCGTATACCTTCATATAGCGGCGCACTTTTCCGGCGGCTCCTCCGATACCGAGTTCAAGCAGCATCGGGTATGACGGTACGGTATGTCCCTGATATCCGCCGACCCACATAAGCCCGCCGAGCTCCGTGTCCTTGCCGAATATCTCGTTTTGGCGCGGGGTCAGGTGTGTGCTGAAATCGTCCTGCTGCATCGCGCCGAGACCCGAAAGATACAATTTTTCGAATCTTTTGTAAATCTCGTCGTACCTTTCGCGGTACTTATCGGAATTCTTTATCTCGTCGTTCCACACCTGCCCGACGACTCCCCAACTGAAATGCTCGTTCGCCTCGCGGCGCGGTCTTGTCACGCCGACTATCGCCTCTCCCGGAAATATATCCGGCTCCGTTACGAGCCACGAGCGAACGATCGCGTGAGCGAGCTTTATCTCGTACGGGCTGTCCGCCATCTCCTCGAATACGTCGATAAAAGGAGTCTTACCGTCGAGCTTCGTGTTCGTCCAGCTCTCCTCCTTCAAGCGGTTCGGCACTTCCCTCTCTGCGATCCCGTCGAGCACCTTTTTCATCCGCGGGGAAAATTCGTATTTTTTATTTAAGCTGTGCAGATCGTTATCGGATACGTTTATCATTTTATCTCCTTTGCATATCCGGTCAGCAACTGAAAGGATATATCAATACAAACCGTCGATGCAAGCGATGATCCTTCTGATCTTGAGCGCGTCTTTTACGGTTACGGCGCCGTCTCCGTCAGCGTCGGCGATTTCAAGCAGATCTTCGCCTATCTCAAGGTCTCCCGCCATTATTCTGTAGATGCAGAGCACGTCCTTCATATCAAGATCGCCGTCTTTGTTGACGTCGCCCGGGAGCAGCTCGCCGTAGAATATCCTCATATACCGTCTGAGAAGCGCGATGTTGTAGAAATCGGAATAGTCCTTTTCGCCGTCAGCCGTATATTTCAGAAGGTCGACGTCGACCGGAACTCCGTCGTCAAGATTTTCGCCGTTTATACCGGTCAGAATACTCGCTCCGCCGGAGTACTGATACCCAATGCCCTCCGGAGTTGACGCATAAGCTACCGTGCTGGCTCCGCCTCCGGAGCGTTCGCCGATGACCATATACCCCGCCTCCTTCATTGCGGCGGGAAGCATATTGGCGCATGAGAACGAACACATACTTGTGAGGATCGCAAAATTGAAGTCATCATAGCTCACGTTAACGTCGTCGTCGTCAATGTCTCCGTCAAAGTCTCTGTCTGTAAGATATGTAACCGTATATCTTATGCCGTTATACTTGTTGTACTCCGTGTAATCATAATAAGTGTTGATCAAAGACACTATACCGATACAAGTCGCAACGTAACCGCCTCCGTTTGCGGAAACGTCAAGAATGATATTCTTTATTCCGTGAGATCTTGCTTTTTCAAGGCAATCACGAATGAACAGAAGCGAATCATCTTTCGTTTCCGGAAGCTCGTTTCCTTCACAATAGCACTTCCAGGCGGCGGTGTCTATCACAAATCCGTTGAAGGAAATGATCGCGGTATCTCCCTCTTCATAATACCCGTCGGAACCGATCGCAGATCTTCTCGCATCAAGAATTTTATTATAAGACGGATAATAATTATTCTCAGACTCAATATAAACGTTCCGATAATCCGTATCCACTTCATAATATTCTTGGACCGTATTATAGAAATCGAGCACAAAGTCTTCATCAAAATTATTAGAAAGAGACATTAAAACGTCTGAAGTGTCCACCGCAGTATGACCGCCGTCGAACAGCCAGAAGTTGAAAAGTCTTTGAAGTCCCGCAACGTGCTCAGCGGGGTTTGCCGAAAGAAGAAGCTGCTTTGTAAACGGATCGTATTCTTCAAGCGCAGCGTCAAGTCCCGCCTCCTCTATTCTGTCCATAAAAGGGCTCATCGAACAGGGAAAACCGTAGAAGTTTTCGACGCAGAAGCATATCTCGCTGTAAGTATAATTTCTGAACGCCTCGCTCCGTTCGTTTTCGATAAAGCCGACAAGATATTCTTCGTTCAGTTTCTTCGCCCCTCCGTCCATAAACAAGCTGTCATAGTAAAACGACTCGCCGTTATAGTAGATCACCTGCTGATTGATCGAAGCGTATATATCGCTGAGAGTCGCTACCGGGAAAAACAGACTTCCGTTCTCTTCTCTGACGTCGATCCCGTACTTTGAAAAATCAAGAGTCATTGAAGTCAATTCGGTATGATCAACGTACTCGACCACTGCTTGATATTGGAAATAAAACTCTTCTCCTTCGTATGAGGAAGAAGGAGCGTACAGATACTCCTCGGCGTTGTTGATCACCATTATGTCTTTTTCAACGTCGAGGCGAGCCGTCTCTTTGTATTCTCCGACGGTAAGCTCGAACTGCCCGCCGCCGACGGGAGTCACCGTCAGGCTATCGTCCTTTGCAAATACGCTGAGGAACACCGCGTAATCAATGTACGGTATGCCCGGCAAATCGCTGTAAAAGCGACATCTCACAGTCTCGTCCTCGTCGAGACTTTTTCTGTAAATGCTCACGTCTCTTTCGGTGTATTCTCCGCTCGCAGATACCGCAAACGGTATTGCGGCAAGAAATGAAAGAACGAGCAAGATCGCGCATAAAGCTTTGATTGTTTTCATATCTTTCGTGTCCTCACTCTTATATAAAAAAATTTATTGTTATTTAATTTTATCATATAAAAATCGATTTTGCTACTATTCTTAATAAAAAAACAACGGGCTGTAAAAAACTGCGTTTTTTACAGCCCCGCCAAGTCAAAATGAAGAGCCGATCATTCTTTTTCGGTATTGAGAGCTTTGTAAAGTCCCGCGGCGATGGCGGCGCCAACGAGAGGCGCGACGATGAATATCCATACCTGGGAGAGCGCTTCCGTGCCGCCTTTATAGACTATGTCGGAGATCGCCGTCGCGATGCTTCGCGCGGGGTTTACCGAAGTTCCTGTGAAGTTGATGCCGATAAGGTGTACGAGAGTCAGCGTCAGACCGATGACGATACCGGCGATCTTGCCGTGTCCCGCCTTCTCGTCCGTGACGTTCAAAATCGCGTAGACGAAGATACAAGTCAGCACCGCTTCAACTATCAGAGCGCCGATGATCCCGCCTGCCGTCAGACCGTTATTGCCGAAGCCGACAGCGTAGTTGCACGCGTTTCCGAGGGGCTCGACGAGCGACATCTTGAATATACCGAAAACAAGAAGCGCGCCGGCGGTCCCGCCGAGGATCTGGCTTATTACGTATACGAAAAATTCGCCCGCGCTCATTCGCTTTGTGAGAAGGCATCCGAGAGACACCGCGGGGTTGATGTGGCATCCGCTGACTCTCCCTACGGAATACGCCATCGCAACGATCACAAGACCGAACGCAAGCGACGTTGCGACAAGGTCTCCTCCGGTCGCCGCCGCTACTCCGCACGCGACGAATACGAGAACGAACGTGCCGATAAACTCGGCGATCGCTCTTTTGGTAAGAGATTTCATATCATTACCTCCGTTATCATTGTATGGGGATCTCGCCGTATATATTATATCACAAATCAGAAGAAAAATATAGGTGTAATGAGAAAAAGTGAAGATCCATAATGTATTTTTTCACGCGCAAAACATATATCATCCGTTTATGCAAAAACGGATATAATTGAAAAAGGACTTGCCGCCGCAAGTCCTTTTTCTGTAATAATTGATAGCTGAAGTATGCGTACCGACCCGATCTGAGACTTACAAAAGAGTACGGCGGCAAGCGCTGTGTTTTGCGCCGCCGCCTTCCGGCGTAATATCCACGCTGTCTTCTGCAAAAGTTTCAAGGAATAAATTATAGTCTATGTACGGAATGTCAGGGATATCGCCGTAGAAGCGGCACTTTACGGTCCCGTTCTCATCAAGACTCTTCCTGTAGACATTGACGTCCCGCTCCGTATATTCGTCTTTTGCCGATACGGTAAGCGGTAATGATATAAGCATGGAAAGCGCTAAAAGCAAGGCAAACAATGATTTGATTATTTTCACAGTACCCGTTTCCCCATTGATTTAATCTTATTTGATATTGATCCGAAGCTCTTTTTCATAACGCTTCAGCACCGGTCATCTAACAGACCTTCGCTGACGAGCTGACTCAAGAATTCCGCGAGCACGTTTCCTATCTCGTCGTCGGTCGAATCGGAATACTTTTCTTTCAAATACGCGTGCACCTTTTCCGGCGTCGTGTCTTCTTTCAACTGCTCGAGAATATCAGCTGATACTGCGTTGAGTTTCAACATACCGCGGAACTTTGACACGTCCTCTCCCACGGGGACCGCGGCGAACTCTTCGCCCATATCCATTATCACAAATTCATATTTGAGTTTCATACAAAACCTCGCAATAGCTTGTTATCTATATTTTATCGCAAAAGCCGCATTTTTGCAAGAAAAAACTCCCCTTACCGGGGAGTTTTTTCTTATGGTCATCACTGCCAGTGTGTTTCATAGTAGCTGATGCCGTTGGTGTAATACTTGCCGTCTCCGTACGTGTAGGCATCGTATGTTTGACGAGCGACACCCTCAAAGAACGAAGCGGGGATCGTAATGCCGACGTCCGGCAAATAAACTCCGCCGTTCTGGATGGAGTCAAGGTTTGCCTTGTCATCGTCAACACCCGCGGTAGCGCCGGTAATACCGGTGATCTCATACGCGCCGCCGCTGTAAGGGCCGAGAATTCCGCTGAACTGAACATAGTTACCTGTGCCAGAATAAGCACCGTTAAATGAAGATGCCGGTATATAGAAAAGTCCGGTAGTCCCCGACAAAGGACCCATAGGCAATGCACTTGTTGCAATTACGTCATCTGATGCAAAACGAAGAACCTTAATGCTGGGTTTTGTGATTTTCATTGCTTTGATCTCCCAATTAAAATAATACATATTTATGATAACACAAATTCATTCAAATGTCAATATTATTTAAAAAATTTCGCATTAGTATTAATACCGCGTGTCTCAATTGAGGAAAAAATGCGCCTCACGCTTTCTTGTTGTATTTCACGAGTCCGATAACGGTAGCTATCACCAGACATATCGCAAACGCTATTATACTCCTGAATTCTTTCACGGGCTCGAGAAACTCCGGTCTTGTGAGATACGTCAGCAACCAGAGCGTGAACGAAACGGGTTGACAAAACGCGTACATTCTTCTTGAGTAGTTATTGCCGTGCAAACTTAAAAAACCGGATATACGTTTTGGTTTTGCGAGTGAAAAACAGCAAAGGGAGAGCGCCATGATCCCGAATCCCACGGTGTGACCGAGGTACAAAAGCATTCCTATGCGGTTGAGAGTTTCGAGTTCAACGACTGCTGCAAAAAGTCCTGCCGGGAAGAACAGAAGATAAACAAATCTCGGTATCTTCGAGAGCAGATCAACGTATTTGCGAAGGTACATTCCTATAAGCATATACGGTATCGCCCTCGTTACAGCGCCTCCCGGAATATTATAATAACCGAAATGCGGAAAACCGAAATACGCCGCAAACTCTCCGGTGCAAAGCATGAACAGTATCAGAATTATAAGGAGCGGAGCGTAGAACTTTTCGAGTTTCAGCTTTTGCGCGATAAAGAAAAACAGAAATGCGTATACCAGACTCTGAACGAACCATATGGCGTTTCCGATCGGCAGCGGCCAGACGTTCAACACCAGGAAATTGAATATGTTGCGCTTACGCCAAAAGTCACTGCTGATAAGATAGTCAAGAGAATCGAGACTCGACAGATAGATCACGTTTATTATGACATAGCTGACAAACATTATCGCAAACAGCTTCAGTGCGCGCTTCAGCGACCTTTTCAGCTTGCGACGTCTCTTTTCTTTATCTGGAACAAGGGTAAAAAAGCCGTAAAGGATGAAAAAGACTTGCGCTACAAAATTACTGTATGTGGCTACATAGCTTCCGAATTTCCCCGGAAAACCCAGTATTACAAAAAACGCAAACGGCATAAGAAGAAATTTAAGCAGGTCTGTCCTTGAATGATAATCATTCTTAGTGTCCTCATAAAATTCCGATAATTTTACGTCGCTCATATTTTCCACCATCCCTCGGTATTTTCATCAGACGTCGTTTCACTCTCATCCTTCGAAGAAAGCGGCGACGCCGGACTTACGGTCTTTGCGTTATGTTTTCTTTTTTCATACATATCCGAATACTGCCATATAAGCTGTTCGGCTTCGTTTGCAGTAGTCTGTGCGATCTTGCCGTCTGCGATCCTGTAAATGCGCTTGCAGAGTTTAAGAGCGCTCGGTCTGTGAGTGGAAATGATAATGATCTTATTCGGATGCTGTTTGATTATGTTTTTGAGTACGCGCTCCTCGGTGTCGATATCAAGCGCGCTCGTCGCTTCGTCAAGAAGCAGAATCGGAGAGTCTCTCAAAATTGCCCTTGCGATCGAGATGCGCTGCGCCTGCCCTTCCGATATACCTCTTCCGCGCTCGCCGAGCACGCCGTTGATACCTTCCGGCATCAACTCGATAAACTCCATGGCGCAAGCGGTTTTGAGCGCCTCAATTATCTCTTCGTCGCTCGCATCCTCGCGCACTATCCTCATGTTGTCCGCGATCGTACCCGTGAGCATGGTATTGCCCTGGGGAACGTAGGAGACAAACAGTCTGAGATCCGCGTTGACAGGAAGCGTTGTTCCGTCACATCCCGTCAGCGTCACGCTCCCGCTCTCCGCGTCGAGCATACCGAGAAGCAACCGCATAAGCGTGGTTTTTCCGCCGCCGGATGGCGCGATGACCGCCACGATCTCGCCCGGATGCGCCTCAAACACCGCGTTATCATAAACGTGTTTATCGCTCTTCTTATAGTCGAACGTCACGTTTTCAAGTTTGATCGAGAGACCTTTATCGGCGACCGCTTTCAGCTTTTCGTACCCTTCGGGATCGTGAGTCTCGCGTGGAAGATCGATAAGCTCTCTTATTCTGTGCGCGGAGACCGCGGAATTGAGCATACCGGGTATCGTTCCGACAAGACTGTTGAAGCGGGACGAAAGACTTGAACGCTGTTGGAGAAAGAAGGTCATATCGCCGTACTGTATCTGTCCCGTCCAAAGGCGGTACAAACAGTATCCGAACGCGACGAGCGACACAAAAGTTGAAACGAGAGTCAGGAGGATCTTTGACTTGATCTCGAACTTGTTGTAATCGAGATTGAAATCTTTATAAGTCTTCTGCCACGTACGAAGGCGCTTTGAATAGATACCGAAGATGCCGAAAGATTTTATCATGTCGAAATTATAAAATGTTTCGACTTCAAAGCTCATCATCTTTGAATTGAGCTCCATAACGCGCTTCCTGTATTCCTTCATCTTCCGCATTATGTAGCGGCTCATCCCGAGCAGAAAAGGAGCGGATAAAAACGCTATCCACGCCATCGTGTGATCCGTACGGAAAAGCACGACAAAGGTGACAATGAAAGTGTATATGTTTATTATCAGATTCGGTATCCAGTTTATCGCGTTTGCGGAAATAGTACCGACGTCGTTATTGAATCGGTTGAGAAGGTCTCCACTCGGATATTCGCTGAGTTCTTTCCAGCGCGCGTCAATGATATTATCGAATATTTTTGCCTGAATATCATTGTTTACGTAGATCGATATCTTCATAAATATACGGCTGTTTACGCTCGACAGGACGAGCGAGAACACAGTCATGCCGATCATACTTCCGAGCAACAGCCATAAATTTTCGACTTGCTTTCCCACTATTATATTTATGAGTATTTTACCTACATATGAAGCCCCGATCGCCAGACTTGAACCGAAGATGCCGACGACGGTGTAAAAGAAGATAATAAGGCGATACTTTTTCGAAAAACTGAATATCCATTTCCAGTCGTCAATGAATTCCGTAAAAGTACCGTCATATATCCTATTGATGATTGATTGAATAGTATCGCTCTTAAACAGCTTATTAATGCCGGTGTATTTCCCTTTTTTCAAGCAATACGTCCTCCGTAACCAATTATTATATAATTATATAAAACTCGGTGCAGATTGTCAAGGATTTGCCATCAAGATACGGCGCGGCGAATTTTTCAGCCGCGCCGCAGTGAAAAGCTAAATATATCGCGCAAAGCTATTTTATTTGTCAGTCGTTATCTTTGGTGTGCTGTGAAACGGCAATGATAAATCCGGATTCGGACACCATAATGTTGAACTTTGAAGTGCCCGTATCTATCGTATCCTTTGCGACCGCGTGTCTTGCCTTATGGAATCCGCGCGCTTCCAGAAACGCTATCGCTTCCTCCAGATCGTCCACATTCATTCGGATCATCATCCATTCGCCGGTGCCTTTCGTAACGTCCACATGAAAGCCGTTTGCGTCCTTCATCCGGATGTCTGTAGCATTGTCAGCGCCGATCCCACCTTTTGTATGGCGCTGTTCAAATCCCATCTCCTCGAACAGTTTGATCGCGGAATCCGCATCCTTCGTAACGATCAGGGGGTTAAAGCTTGTGATCTTCATTGTGTCTTATCCTTTATCAGTAATAATAATATTGTTGAAAAACCGTTCCTTTCGGAACGGTTTTTCTGGCCCGCCCTGAGGGATTCAAACCCTCGGCCAACGGAATCGGAATCCGGTACTCTATTCACTGAGCTAAGGGCGGATGACTATATTATAATATCACATATATAATAATAAATCAAGTAAAATCGGAATTTAAATCTGTCAATAAAACAAAACGATTGATTTTCGGCGCGCGATATGATATACTATTCTGCGGTAACGAAAGGAGGCGGTAGTACGGAAAGACAAGTGATATACTCGTCATGTGTCGCGGAAACGGAACGCGCCGGCGCAAATACGGCAGACCGCGCGCTTGCAAAATACCCGGGACGCCTTCTTTTCATCAAGCTCGAAGGAACTCTCGGCGCGGGAAAGACCGCGTTTACTAAAGGTGTCGCCTCAGTGATCTCCCCCGGCAGCAGGGTCAAAAGCCCTTCGTACACGATCGTGAACGAATACCGTCGGGGCGCGCTCCCCCTCTTTCATTTCGACCTTTACCGTCTCGGAGACGACGCCGATCTTTCGGACATCGGTTTTGAAGAATACGTAAAGCGCGGACACTGCGTTATCGAATGGAGCGAATACCTCGCGGACGACGCAGACGCCGACGTTTTGATAAAAGTAAAGATCACACCGAAAAACGATGACGAGCGAGAGATCGAGATAATATATCCATAAAAGGTGACGTATGAAAATACTCGGAATAGATACAACAGCCACAGTCGGCACCGTCGCGCTGACGGACAACGGACGCACAGCGGCGTTCTTCACGACGGACACGGGGAACACGCACAGCACGACTCTTCTTCCGATGATAGAAACGGTAATGAAGGTCGCGGGCATTTCCCCGAAAGACATTGACCTTTACGCCGTCGCGGCGGGTCCCGGCTCATTTACGGGGGTGCGCATAGGGTGCGCCGCCGTAAAGGGGCTCGCGTTTCCGTACGGCACGCCGTGCGTCGGAGTGTCATCCCTTGCGGCGATGGCGGAGAACTTCGTAACGTACAAAGGGATCGTCTGTCCCGTGATAAACGCAAGGCGCGATCAGGTCTACTCGGCGCTGTTCAGAGTCGACGGCGAGTCGGCGCCGCGCCGTCTTTCGGACGACGACATAGTACCCCTCTCGTTGCTCGGAGAGATCCTTGCGGGATATAAAGACGAAAGTATATACTTCACCGGAGACGCTTATGAACTCGCTCTGTCCCGCGCAGGACTTGCCGCAACGTCGCCAGAAGCGATAAAGCGGCAGTTTGCCGTCGGCGTCGCATCTCTCGCAGAGCGCGTATTCAAGCAGTCGACCGGAGCGGAGCGGGATATGATGACGGCGGAAAACCTTTCGGTCATATATCTCAGAAAACCTCAGGCGGAGCGGGAACGCGAAGAAAAGCTCGCCGCAAAGAAAATAAACGATAAGGAGTAATTATATGATAAATAATGAAGAATTGATCGCCGTCGCCTGCGATCACGGCGGATTTGCGCTGAAAGGAGAGATCCTTTCCCATCTTGACGAAGAGGGGATCAAATACCGTGATTTCGGTACTTACTCTACTGACAGCTGCGACTATCCTGACTTCGCGGAAGCGGCGTGCCTCGCCGTTAAGTCCGGTGAATGCGCAAAGGCGATACTGATATGCGGAACGGGGATCGGAATATCCATCGCCGCGAACAAGATCCCGGGGATACGTGCCGCGTGCTGTTCTGACACCTTCAGCGCGCGCTACACAAGAATGCACAACGACGCGAACGCGCTCTGCTTCGGCGGAAGGGTCGTCGGCGCGGGACTTGCCTGCGACATGGTCGACTTGTTCCTTGAAACTGAGTTCGAGGGCGGCCGTCACCAAAAGCGGATAGACAAGATAACAGCGCTTGAGGAAAAGTACAAAGACAATTAAATACAAAAACGGGGCTGGCTCAAAACCGTATGTTTTGAGCCAGCCCGTTTTATATCCTGCTTATCAAATATAACCTTTATCCATTTCCTGCGCCGCAGAAGATTTTCCTTCGTCTCCGTAGTACAAACGGAAAATTTCTTCGGATATATCGTATCTTGCGTCGCCGAAGCCGGTATTTGAAAGAATGATGATATCAAAATCGTCCTCCGGAAGCTGGACGTGAAGCGTGCGAAAGCCCTTGTGTCCTCCGTTGTGAGTTATGCGTCGCTTTCCGTGCCAATCGGTAACGGTACAGCCCATACCCATACTGTTGAGAGGCGAGGGCGTCAATACCTCGTCCCACGTCTCACGCTTTAGAAGCAATCTCTCTTTGATCGCCCTGTTCAGGCAGTAGACGTCGTCCGCGGTGCCAATAATATCTCCCGCGCCGAGCATCCAGTCGAGCGACCTTTCGACGGGGCAAAGCGCGCCGTCTTTGAATTCATACCCTTTTACCCGGTTCGGAACGTACAAACCCTCTGCGTCGACTGCGGCGTTCTTCATTCCGAGAGGCGCGAACACTTCCCTTTTCATGTATTCCGAATAAGAAATGCCTGTCAAATTCTCGATTATCAAAGCGAGAGGAAGAATATTGACATTTGCATAAAATCCCCTCGTTCCCGGTTCGAAGAGCATCGGATAATCAGCAAGATATCTGAGAT
>JAFXNX010000332.1 GCA_017529175.1 Clostridia bacterium | reverse complement strand
GGAAAAAGATCATATAAATGCCGGAGATAAGTACATGAAAAATCATCTGACGACTCGCGGCAGGCTCGCAGGAGCCGCCGCAATACTCGCTTTGATCTTAGGAGGCGCTGTAATGTTCGGTTTATTCGGATGCGGTGCAAAAAAATACCGCGTCGACTACGACGGAGAGAAACAGTTCTACAAAGGCGCAAAGGACGAATACGCCGCGGGAGAAGAGGTGAAGCTCCGCTACGATCTGATCGCGACGGACACCGATTACTCCTTCTATCTCGACGGAGAGCGCATCAACACCGATTACGACGACAAATACGGATTCATAATCAAATTCACCATGCCCGAGCACGACGTCAAGCTCGAATGCAGAAGCTACAACTCTATGGTCTACACGCCTCCTATCGAGGAGGGGACCGTGCTCATCGACTATTACGACGCGGTGGTCGGAACGGACGGCTACGACAGATACGACGAGATGGTGCTCACTTATCTCGACAGATTCGAAGTGAAGCTGGACGTTTACGGCGGATATATGACGGATGACGACGGAGGATGCGTCAGCTACGTGGTGCCTTATTCGCTCGTCGAGGAGTGTTACGATATCATCGAAGAAGAGGGCTTCCGCACCTGGAGCGACCGCGACGACCTGACGCCTATCGACGGCGCCTTCATAAAGCTTGAATTTTACGACGAAGACGAAGAGGATTACGTCAGAGTCTCGTCGGAAGAAATGCCCGAGGACGGCGAGCGCTCGTTCGGAAAGATCCGCGCCGCGATAAGCGCGTATATAAACGACACGTACAAGATCGATTGACGCCCGAACGAAATAAACGGTCAGCCGGGGCTTCCCGAAAGGGTCGCCCCGGCTGTTTTTATTATTCTTTGCGGATCAAGTCAGCTTTTCGCGCAGCGAATCGTACTCTGCGAGAAGGTCGTACAGCGCGTCCTGAGACAGCACTCCGCGCTTGATATCCTTCGGGATGAGTCCGGCATCGTCAGCCTCGTAATCTTTGATCCACCTGCCGCCTGTGAGATATGCGTCGAGCTCCTTCGCGATCTCTTCTGCGCCGCGCAGTTCGTCCGCCGCTTTTTTACAGTTCCCGACAACGAGAGACAGCTTTTCAAACCGTTCCTCGTTTTCTTTGATCCTCTTTATTCGAGCCGTTTCTCTCATATATCGCGATCTCCTTTCAGCGTTCAAGCTCAATGAATATCTTTTTTTCTGTATTTTATGAAGGCGCACGCAGCGAATACCGCTCCGACCGCAATCCCTATCGCGATCTTCGGAAGATCAAGACTTCTGTCCGCCACGATCTGCGCCCCGTCGCAGTACCCGAAGGGAGACGCATATTTCAAGAACTTCACGGACTCCGCGATATTGGATATAAGATTAAGAAAATACATAAGCACGGCGATCCCTATACCTATTCCGACGCCGCCTTTAACAATGAACGCTGAGATCCCGAAGCATATATACGCAAGCTCGATATGCATAATAAAATATGCGGTGTGAAGCAGGATCACTTCCGCAAACGGGACCGTCTCGCCTATCGCGACGATCGCACCGACGGATACGATGAAGATTATGACGTTCATTGCAGCGACTCTGATCAGCACGGAGACGAGTTTTTCCGTCAGGATGCGGCTGCGGCTCACGGAATGGGTCAGGAGAAAATCCGCCGTTCCGTTCTTCTCTTCCTTGCTGATTATACCTGCGGCGCAAAGAGACGCGAAGAAGGCGCCTCCGAGCCCGAGCACGTTTCCGCACTCGATCGCAAAATACCCGATCAGCGTACCGAAATTCAGCTTATCCATACCGAACGCCGCCGTGAACGCGCCCATCGACGAG
>JAFXNX010000331.1 GCA_017529175.1 Clostridia bacterium | reverse complement strand
TGTAAGTCCTTCGCAGGCGTCTATCATCTCTCCGCCGACGACAGCTATCTTGCCGTCCTTTGCCATATGCCGGAGTGCGGCGGCAAAACGGAGGAAGTCATCCTTCCCTGCCGCTATCATTTCGCGAAGAGCGCGCTCTCTGTACTCATACGCCGTCTTTGAGAAATACAGCGCATCAGCCATTGATCCTTTCGCGCTCGGCGTACGCAGAGGATCCTCGGAAGATACTGTCGAGATGATATATTTGTCAAGCGCCTCGCCGCTGTTTGCAAACTGTTCAATGAAATCCGCGCATCCGTCGTATGCGTCAAGAGACGAGGCGGGAGCGGGGTCTCTGTACGAATAGCAGAACACCGTACCACCGGGAGTCACGTACAGTCCTGTTCCGTACGCTCCCGCGCGAACTCTCACCATATTCCACAGATAAGAGAGCGAGAGTATATTCGCTGCGACCTTGAAGGCGCCGGAGTATTCGACTCCGCATCTCTTAAGCGAATCCGCTTTTACGGCAAACGCGACCTGCGACGGAGTCTTGACCGAGATCCTGTCGTTCAGCGCGCTCTTATACGACGCGTGTTCGGGAAGTATCGCGCCGCTCTTGAAGGCGGAAATGAGCGACGACATATCGTGCATCGTCTCGGACGTTTGAGACATTACGATGTTTTCTTTTGTGAAGGATTCGCCGACGACCCGGCGGAACAGCGCGCAAAGCGCTGATACCTTCTCATCGAACGACGAATTGACGCGCTTTACCGCGGAATCCATCGTGACGCCGCCGAGAGCTTCCGTCGCGGCGCCCTCGGAACTCAAAGTCGATCTTGCGGCGACTATCGCCGCGGTGTGACCTGATGCAACAATCTTCTGGCGGTTTGCCTCGTCGATCTGCTTGACGATCTCGTGGATACGGTCGCGGTTTCCTTCAAATACCGTGGACGTCAGCACCTCTGCGACGAGTTCCTTTGCGCGTTCAAAGTTCTCTTCGAGCGCGCTCGCGTTCGCGACGATACATGGCTTACAATGCTCCGTCTGCCCGTAATCGGCAAAGGCCTGACAGTTTACGTAAAACGATCCGAGATAAGTCTTTATTTCGCGTTGCAGAGTGACGGCGTCGTGTTTCTCTGTCGGAAGCTGTTTAAAGAGCGCGGGAAGAACCGATATATACGAGAGCTCTTCAAGTGTAAACTGCGTCAGCGGAGCGTAGATCGAAAAGTAAACTATACCGTTGGACGCGATCTTATGATAAAGCAGTTTTACTCCGTTTTCTTCAAATTCTTCGGTCGGGAAAACAGGCGGCACATCGCTCACTTCAGACAGAGGAAGCGTCGGTATTGTCGCTGTACACTCTTCACTGTCAGGGGTATCCTGCCATACCTTGAATACGTCAAGCTCCTCCGCGTGGCGCGACGCCGCCTCATCATTCATCGCATCGTACGCCTTCTTTGCACATTCCGCCTCGCTCGCCGCAGTTTCCGCGGCAAAGGTCTCGGAGGCGAGCAGATGAAGCGTTACGCTTCCCTCTTTATCCGCGAAAACTGCCGAGAGCAGTTTCTCATAAGAACCGTCGCCGATCATTTTGCGAAGAGAGGCAAAACATCCGTCGACGTCAAGATAAAGCATAGGATCGCCGCCGTAAAGCCATGAATCGAGCGCGATTATATTTCTGTAAAGCCCCTTCGGCTCGGGCATCTGACGGAACGAAAACTCGAACTTGTTTATGCACGCGACAAGGTCCTCTTCCGGGATTCCGTCTTTTATTATCTTTTCAAGAGTTTCGGATATGACGTTTTCGATCTTTCCCGCGTCAGCGTCCGAGATATTCCTTGCGGCGATCGACGCGTAAGGCTGCATTATACCGTCGCTGACGGTAACTTCAAGGTCCTCAGCGAGTCCGCTCGCAAGGATCGCGCGTTTGAGAGGCGACTCGTTCGTCGACGCAAGGTAGTCGCAAAGAACATTTGCCGCAAAGATCTTTACGGGCTCGTCAAACTTTGCGAATATTTTTGCGCGAGCGTAAATATCCCTCTTCGAAGACGCATCGTCGCAGGCAAAGCAGTCGTACCTTTCATTTGCGGTCGGCGTCTGATAATTTATATCGGTCGACACAGACACTTTATCGTACTTTGAAAGATACGAGTCGATAAGCGCGAACGTTTCGTCTTCGTTAATATCTCCGTCAAGATAGATATACGAGTTTGAAGGATGGTAAAAGGCGCGGTAGGTTTCAACGAACTTTTCATACGTCAACGAAGGTATTTCCGACGGATCTCCGCCCGAATTAAAGCCGTAGCAGTTATCGGGGAAAAGAAGAGCGCCAAGGTCCTCTTCGAGCCTGTCGTCGGCTTCGCTCATAGCGCCGCGCATCTCGTTGAGCACTACTCCGTTGAAAGACGGCACGCCGTCGACGCACTCAAGTCTGCGTCCTTCCTGCAGAAAGATATTCTTGTTAGAAAGAAGCGCCGGCGCAAAGACCGCGTCAAGGTAGACCGTCGCAAGATTCAAAAAGTCCTTATCATTTCTTGAGGAAACCGGATATACCGTTTTATCCGGATAAGTCAAGGCGTTGAGAAACGTGTTCATCGAGCCTTTGAGCAATTCAACGAACGGCTCCTTCACCGGGAACTTTTCCGAGCCGCAAAGAACCGAATGTTCAAGAATGTGGAATACTCCGGTGCTGTCGACCGGTATCGTTTTGAACGCGATCGAGAACAGCTTGTTCTCCTCCGCGTTTTTGGAATAGCAAAGACGCGCGCCGGTCTTTATATGGGTCATTTCGATAAATTTCCCGCCCGCCTTTTTGTCGTCTCTTACTCTGTCAACTGTAAAACCGTAAAACTCAAGTCCTTTTACAAAATCCATCTCTCAATTATCCTTTGATTTATAGTAGAGCATACAATGGCAGTATCCCTCAAAGTCGGGGTCGGCTATCTGATCTCTGAATTCCTTGCACATACACTTGTTTTCCGGTATTATTTCCCGTCTGCACGGACAGTAACCGTTTTTCTCTTTGAGTCCCTGCTTTATAATTTCGACGATCTTTTCGTCCTCGTTAAGCCTTACAGCCATACGCACCTCCGGTAATTTTATAGTATTATTGTATCACATATCACGTATTTTTACAACAAGAAAACGGGCGTTAATATCACACCCGTTTTTGATCTGTAGTTGATTTAAAAATTCGAGCCGTTCCAGCCCCATTTATCATGCTCGCTGAAAGAAACGTACACCCAATCGGCGGGGATCCCCGCTTCATTTGCGAGTATCTCGGTGATTTTCGCGGTGAGCGCGGAAGAATCGCGGTCGGATACGCCGCCGAGCACAGCGACGGTGACCATTGCCATTTTCTCGGAATCATCGCCGTGGAACCAGAGTCTGCACTCCGGAGTTACCTCGACCATAAGCCATCTTTCACTCTTTCCGGGAAGAAGCGCTATCGCTTGACCGAGAGCGGATTTGATGCTCTCACACTTTTCATCGGTGAGCGCTGCGTTTGTTCTGACGTTTATAAAAGGCATATATTTTTCCTCTTTCTTATTAATAGCACGGATGGCTTATCATGTAATTCATAACTCCCGAAAATCCCTCGGGCGACATATGGAGTCCGTCGCCGTTGTTCCACGCTTCCGGTCTGAATCCGGTGCTGTCAACAAGAGCTGTCGCGGAATTGATGAAAGCGACGCCGTAGCTTGACGCCACCTCTCCGATCCAGCGGTTTCCGTTTGCGATCTTTTCATTGTTTATACCGCTCGACGTGTCGTAAGACGCCGAAAGCGGATACATCGTCTGAAGAGCTATCTTCGTCGACGGAGACGCGGCTTTGATCGCGTCGATCAGCTGACCGTAGTACATTTTGAATCCGGATTCGTCCAGCATCGAAATGCCGTTGACGCCGAGAGTGATAACGAGGATATCGGGCGTATATTTTGCGCACATATCGGCAACGGAGTACTCAGCTCCCGTCGCGGGATCTACGATATAATCAGTCGTCGCTCTGAACAGCGCGAGCGTACCGTTGCTCGGCGTCCAGACCTGGTTGTCACCGACTATCCCGTAAAACTTCAAGCCGTAGGTCGTCGAGTCGCCGAGGAATGTCATGCGGCTGATGAGCGGATCGCTTGAATACGTACCGGGCGTCGCCTGTACCGGAGCGGGATCATTGTTCGCGGGCGCATCAGTAACGTAAGGCGCCGGGTCGTTCGCCGGGGCGGGCTCTTCCGTCGCCTGTTCCGTCGTCTGTTCGGTCACGTCTTCCGTTTTATTTTCCGCTTCAGTCTCGTCGACCGGTGTGAAATTGATAATATCTTCGACATCGTCGCCTGAGTTCGCCGCGGTGTTTTTCGCAGTTTCGCTGTCAGCGCCGTCCGAATTCTGCGTATCGGCGCATGATACCAAGAAGAGCGCGATCATAATTGACAATATAATACAAAGAAGCTTTTTCATACGCTTTACCCTTTCGGAGATCAACATAAAATCATACAAAAATATCAATATATAGATATTCTACATTACAAAACACAATATGTCAATATTTGCGAGCGTATTTTTGTCGTATAAAGTCGATTTTTTAATGACTGTTTTATTATTTGTTTCCGTAGATCACGTCGTATAAAACGTCAGGCGAATCAGTCATGATACAGTCCGCTCCCATCGAGACGAGATACTCCATATCTTCCCTGTCGTTGACCGTCCAGTACTGGAGCGCCATATCGTGCTTATGAGCATAGTTTATGCAGCGCGCAGTTCCGAGGTTTATACCGTAACTGAGATACGGATCGCAAAACGGTATCTGCAAAACAGAGCACGGAGGCTCATAACCGTCGCTGTCGAATATCGCCGCGAGCCAGAAGCGAATGACCTCTTTGATCGACGTGCTTCTGTTGATCTTTCCCTTGTAAGCTGAGTCAACGTACTCGCTTACCTCTGCGTTGAAAGTTCCGAACGCAACGTTGTCGAGAAGGTCTCTTTCCTTTAAGATCTCATACATGATATCAACGCCGCGGCACCCGAGTTCTCCGCCGTTCTTTATCTCGATTATATAGTTGAAATCTCCGTGGCTCGAGAGAAAATCGAGAACGTCCTCGAGACGCACGACGCGAAGGTCGTCCGGCACTTCGTCGCCGTGGAGCGAGGCGTACGGCATATTTCCGTCACTGTCGACGAATTTCGCGCCGACGTTGAGTCGGCGAAGCTCATCGTACGTTTTGTCCTCCGGCCTCACGTCTTTCTCGCCGAATACCTCCTCGGAGTCAGTCGTTCTGTCAAGCGTGTCGTCGTGAAGAAGGATGAGGACGTCATCCTTCGTTATATGAAGGTCGAACTCGAACGCGTCCGGCTCGAAGTCTTCTCTCGCAACGCAGTGCTCAAATACAATCATGGATTCTTCCGGCATAAGCTCGGCGCCGCCCCTGTGACACGAGATCTGCGTCACTTCGGTAATGAGGGGATTTGTCGTATCGTACTTGATGACGTCGGACGGATCGGATCTGTGATGTCCGAGTATCTTCATAATAATGAAGAGGACTGCCGCGATGATAAGCAGCACGCCGAGAATTATAATTATTACTTTCAAACCTTTATTCATTCTTTTCTCACTTTTATTTACATTCGGGGTATCAGCCCGAAGCAGGTTGCTACAAGGTAGGCGACATACAGCAAAAGAAGCGTTATTCCCTGCCATCTTTTGAATCTTCCGGTGATGAGCATAGGGATGAGCGCGACGGCTCCGAACGCCGCCATAACAGGGATATCTATTATGACCGAGCTCATATTGTCAACTTTCAGCACTCCGCCTTTCGATATCATGGCGGATACCGGAAGGATCAGGGAAATGTCGATGATATTAGCGCCGATTATATTACCGAAAGACAGTTCGTTTTGCTTCTTAACTATCGCGGTGACGGTGGTAACGAGTTCGGGAAGAGACGTTCCCACGGCGATAACGGTGACCGCGACGATCCTCGGCGGAACGCCGAGCTGCAGAGCGAACGCTTCGCCGTTTTCGGAAAGCAGATCAGCTCCGACGACTATCATCGTTATACCGAGGATGAACTTGAGCGTCATTTCGACGATCTCGCGTTTTCCCGATACCTGTCTTTTTTCAAGCGATACCGCGTTTTTGTTCTTTTTATGTTCGACGACCGCCCCGCGGATGTTGTCGTACATGAACACCGCAAATACCGCGACGAGAAGGAGCGACGGCAGAATGTGTAGTTCGCCGCCAAACGTCAGCGCAAACAGAACGACGCTTCCGCCGAGCATAAGAACGCTCTTTAACAAATAGTCTTTCTTCTTTACGAACACCGGCATAAAGAGGATGCCTATCGCCATTATAAGTCCGATATTCGCGGTAACGCTTCCGACGGCGTTTCCGATAGAGATCGAAACGTTGCCTTCCGCGGCGGCGAAGGACGAAACGAGAAGCTCGGGCAGAGTCGTTGCAAAGCTGACTACCGTCGCGCCGACGATCAGCTTCGGTATACCCGAAACCTCCGCGAGCCACGCGGCGGAATCGACGAACCAGTCGCCTCCCTTTATTATCAAGACAAGACCCGCGACAAGGAGC
>JAFXNX010000330.1 GCA_017529175.1 Clostridia bacterium | reverse complement strand
CGATGTGGTTCAACTACAGAAAGCCGAGGCCCCTCAAACCCGGCGCTTTCAGATTCGCGTCAAAGTACGGCGTTCCGGTGATCCCCGTCTTCATCGGGATGAGGGACTCATCGGTCATGGACGACGAAGGGTTTCCTGTTCAGGAACTGTACGTTTACTATCTTCCCGCGATCTGCCCCGACCCCGAGCTCAGTCTCAGAGAAAACTCCGAAGTTATGATGGAGAAGAACTACAGAGCTTGGGTGGAGATTTACGAGAAATTCTATAACGAGAAGCTGACGTATTCCTGCACCGCGCCATCACTCACTTGAAAAAGGCCTCCCGCAACACGGGAGGTCTTTTGCGTTTGATAACAGATTTTTGAAAAATCCGGGAAATAACGTATTTGATATTCAAAAATCCGGTAAAGGATGATATAATATATCTGTCGGGGCTGATAATATAACGGTTTGCGAAACGACAGAAAAGCGCCCCCTTTTAATTGAGGTGAATAATGAAAAAGCAAAAAAGTGAAATGGAAAATGTTGCGGAAAACAGAGAACGGGTGATAGTAAAGACCGGCGTCATCGGTATCGTGACGAATCTGTTTCTCGTCGCCTTTAAGGCGTTCGTAGGGCTTGCTTCAAATTCGATCGCGGTCATCCTCGACGCGGTCAATAACTTATCCGACGCGCTCTCGTCCGTCGTGACGATAATAGGCGCAAAGCTCGGCGCGAAGGCGCCGGACAAAAAGCATCCGCTCGGTTATGGAAGGATAGAGTATTTGAGTTCCGCGATCGTCGCGGCGCTCGTTCTGTACGCCGGTATCACGTCGCTCGTCGAATCGGTAAAGAAGATCATCACACCGGAGAGCGCCGACTACAGCGCCGTCTCCATAATCATCATCTCCGTTGCGATCGTCGTAAAGCTGATCCTCGGAACGTACGTCAAAAGGCAGGGGGCAAAAGTCAATTCGGCGGCTCTCGTCGCTTCCGGCTCAGACGCGCTTTTCGACGCGATCCTTTCCTCGTCGGTGCTCGCATCCGCAATAGTTTACCTCGTATGGGGAATATCGCTCGAGGCGTACGTCGGCGTTGTGATCTCGCTGTTTATAGTAAAAGCGGGTATTGAGATGATGATCGAAACGCTGAACGATATAATAGGAAAGCGCGAGGACGCGCAGACGAGTACTGAACTTAAACAGATAATATGCGAAGAAGAATCAGTTCTCGGCGCTTACGACGTTACGCTTTTCAATTACGGACCGAATAAGAATTACGGCTCCGTACATATCGAACTCCCTGATACGCTGACAGTTGACGACGTTGACAGGATCACGCGCAGGATCCAGACTGACGTTTATCACAAAACCGGGATTATTCTGACGGGCATCGGCGTCTATTCCTTCAATACGTCCGACGACGCGGCGTCGAAGATCAGAAACGAAGTGCAGAAAACGGTCATGTCTCACGACTGGGCTTTGCAGATGCACGGCTTTTACGCCGATACGGAGAAGAAGACTCTTCGCTTCGACGTGGTGCTCAGTTTCGATATCGACAGGAAGGTTGCGATAAGCACGCTGTACGAAGAGATCTGCGCGCATTTTCCGGATTATGAGGTCACGATAATCCCCGACGTGGATATGACGGACTGATATTGAACTGATAATGAAATAAATATCACACCGGCAAAGCCGGTGGCAGACTGCAGACTTTGTCTACAGTCTGATACGGCTTTCGCCGCATGATATATTGCCTCTGCGAGTCAATATGAGATAATATCCGTTCCTCAATACGCCGCAGGCGTATATCATCCTTTTTGGATAGCTCGCCTCTCGGCGAGAAATCCAAAAAGGATATCATACCGAAGGTATATCACCCGTTCCGATAAGGAACGGATATCATTGCAAAAGGCAAGTCTTTTGACTTGCCTTTTGCATGGTCGGAGTGACTGGATTTGAACCAGCGGCCTCTTGGTCCCGAACCAAGCGCTCTACCGAACTGAGCCACACCCCGAAGGAAGAATATATTCAATTATAGTTTGTGTGAGCGGTGGCGTTTGCAAAACTGAGAGCGCTACGCTACTCAGCTGCGGGCTTACAGCCCTGCGCATAACTCCACTAGCGAGTCCAAGACTCGCAGTGTCGTATATACCGAACTGAGCCACACCCCGAGATTTGCCGCTTGCGGCAAATCAGCTAAATTCGCTTCGTGAGCTAAATGTACCTTGCGGCACGCTATGCGAATTTAATTTCGCTGAAAGCGGTATGCTTTCAATTCAGCTGATCCGAAGGATCAATTTAGCTGACATCGAAGATGTCAATTTAGCTTAAAGACGCCTTTCCGCTTTTCGCGCCTAATTATTGTATCACAGCGTATCTGATTTGTCAACTGTTATTTTATTACCCGCTCGTTTTGCGGCAGATAAAAATCACCAAAATATTTGTCTGACACTTGAAAGTCTTTATATAATATGTTATAATATGTTTAATAATTCTTAAAATATGAGATTATACACAATCTTTTATATTATACTACAGGTGAAGATTTATGGAAAAATACCGTTTCAGCGAAGAGAAACAAACGCTTCTTGAAGGA
This sequence comes from Clostridia bacterium, assembly GCA_017529175.1. Next base: position 567 of record JAFXNX010000330.1, on the reverse strand, counting down.
TTGAAGATCCCGTTTGCAGTTTTCCAGTTCGTAGACGGGCGCCCCGTGACTATAGTTCTGTCCGACGGCTTTTGCGAGATGTTCGGTTACAGCGACAAGTCTGACGCTTATTATGATATGGACCACGGTATGTTCAAATACGTCCATGACGACGACGTCGCGAGGATCTCGGATGCGGCTTTCCATTTTACTACCGAAGGCGGGGATTACGAGGCGGTCTACAGAACAAAGGCGCGCGGCAGCGGTGAATATATGGTCGTGCACGCTTTCGGCAAGCATGTATACACGCAGACCGGGGAAAGACTCGCCGAGATCTGGTATACGAAAGAGGGAACGTGCGACGCCGACGGCACCGGATATGAACTGAATATAGCGCTCAACAACGCTCTTCTTAAAGAATCCGAATCGAGAGAGAACCATTACGACCGCCTTACCAGGCTTCCGAGCATGAGCTATTTCTTTGAGCTTGCAAGCTCCGGCAAGAGGGAAACGGTGAAGAAAGGCGGCGTTCCCGCGGTCATGTTCATGGACCTTTGCGGGATGAGGTTTTATAACCAGAAGTACGGT
>JAFXNX010000329.1 GCA_017529175.1 Clostridia bacterium | reverse complement strand
TTCTGATACCAATGATCGAACGACGTTCCGAGCGATTTGCATACGAGTATTTTTGCGCAGCTCGGGTAATGGTAGATCATCGCAAGATCGTCTTTGGAGTCTCCCGTAAAGTTCCCCGCGATCATCGTTCCCGTAACATTCCCCGCGCCGAATACTCCCGTTGCGGCGGCAAGCCAAGTTTCGCGCGTCAATGTGTTTGAACTTCCGTTCTTGTTGAATACGTAAAGCACCATGGAATAGCTGCCGGTGTCATACATCGCCGCGATCTCGTCTTTGCTGTCTCCGTCGAAATCGCCCGATACGACGCGTCCCGTCACCATACTCGAATCAAATGTCCCCGAAGCGGCAGAATACCACGGGCCTCCGCTCATAGACCATATGCCGCCGTTTTGCTGCGGATTGAATACAAATATATTCATTGCAGCGCTTTGGTAATAGTAGATCGCCGCGATCTCGTCGCATCCGTCCCCGTCGTAGTCCCCGGAAGTGACCCGATTCTTTATCTTTGATACGTCAAACGTTCCACTTGCAGTATACCATACTTCTTTAGCAAAAGCAATATTTGTGGAAGTCGCACTTGTCTGATTAAACACATGAAGCTCGAAGCTCGCACTGCCGAGATCGTAAAACGCCGCGATCTCATCCTTCCCGTCACCGTCATAGTCGCCCGCGGTAATCGTTCCTTTTATCTTTTCCGAATTGTAGTTTGTCGATTCGAATGCTATGATCTGATTTCTGTAACCTCCGTTACCGTCGGAAAGCCATACAAATATTCTGCTGAAAGTTTCGGAATAGCCGTACATCATGGCAAGATCCGTGTATCCGTCTCCGTTGAAGTCTCCCGAGACGCATCTCTCATCCCATTGCGTCGAGTAAAAGCGCCAGTCATTTATATATTTACCTGCCGCGTACGTATACTCATTCTTGAAATTTGACGCGCCGTTAAGTTTTCTTTCCGTCCTTCTGTATAGGTCGTCATAAGTATACGACAGTACGTCAGTCCCCCCGGTTTTCACTCCGTATATCACGGAAGGATCTTGCGTCGTTCCCGAGCCGTAAACGTAACCGGTGGATTTGGTTGTTCCGAGATAGCTGTAATTTATTCCGCTGACCCTGTTTTTGTTATCATAATTGACTTTTGACGACTGGACAATGCTATTTGTCGAATTGTCTATTGTGTTTACGAGCGCGATCCTGTCGAGCAGGTCATATTCGTTCTTTGTCGTTCTGTTGGCGATGAGGTCATTCTTCTCGGATATACGCCCCTTTCCGTCGTAATTATATTTCACTTTGACCGCGCCGCCCGAGCTTTCGCTCTTGAGACGATTGAACTCATCATAAGTAAATGTCTTCGAATATCCGTTCCCGTATGACGTTCCGGTGAGTTCTCCTTTACCGTTGTATGTGTTAGTCGAAAGCGTCGTCTGTCCTACCTTTGTCGATGTCTTCCTTCCAAACGAGTCGTATGTGAAATTGTAAACCGTTCCGCCGGGAGAAGTCAGCTTTGTCAGGTAATTGTTCGAATTGTAACCGTATACGACGTTTCTGGTAGTATCTCCTTTGTTAAACTGCGATAAAATGGGAAGACGGCTGTTATTGTACTCGTAACTGACCTTTGCGTCGGACGCGTCACGGATTTCTTTTACCTGTCCCTCCTTGTACAGATACGACATCGTATTTCCGTGAGAGTCTGCAGATGCGGTAAGGTCTCCTCTTTCGTTGTACGCTTCACCTGACCATACCCCCTTCGTGTTACCGCTGTTATAGCTCTTTGACGTGACGGCGTTTCCGTAATTGTCATAAGTGAAAAACGTAGTGACGCCGGATGCGACGACGGAGTCGAGCTGGTGCTGCATTGAACTGTTGTAATTATATTGAATGTTGCTTCCGGCAACATTTGTTTGGCTGATAAGGTGACTGTTTCCGTTGTAAGCGAAGGTGTTTTCATCGCCGTTCGCAAGATCCTTTGTACTTGTGATATTGCCTTTTTCGTCATAAACGTACGTATTTCCGAAGTAATCTTTTGTCAGGGTTACGTTGTCAAAATACGCGCTGTTAGTACCTTTGTAGTAAATGAGATATACGGTGATCTTTGTATAGTTTCCGTCAGCGATCGCCTGCCCGGCTGCTTTATGCCAGGCGTTCGTATCGGGATTGAAATGTATCCACGCATCATTGATTTTTGTATCGCCGTTGTAGAACCTAACGAGCATTGCATAATTACCGTGAAAAGTCGGAGCAAAGGAAGCTTGCGCCATAGCAGAAGCAACGTAGACGTCGCCTTCGTTACCGGAGATATTAAGCGTTTGATAAATGTCAGGGCTTGCAGAGGGCCCGCCCGACAGCTTCGCGCACCCTCCGGGAGATCCTCCGGCAGCGCTGTGTACCGCGTTAGGAGAATATCGATACACCCAACCGAACGAGGAATAATCAAACCCCGCGTTCTCGAGAAGGTTGTATTCTGAAAGGCCGCCCTCTTCGAGCTGAACGTCGTCAAAATATGCATATCCCGCGGACCCTGTCAGCGTGAGGCAGAAACTGCATAAAGTATCGTTCGGAGCGGTAAAAGTTATCGAAATCCGTCGCCATTCATCATTTCCGTTTCCGCCTAATACTTCGCTTTCGGCGGAATAGTTATTCTCATATATCAGTAAGCTTGCCCCGCCTTCGCCGTTCTGAGGAAGTCCAACTGTATTTACGTATGCTGAAAATGTGTATTCTTTTCCCGAGTATATGTATGCCGTATAGTAAAGAACGCTTCGGGTGCAGGATGTGTCTTTTGTGACTTTATCAGAATAAGTACCAGAATGCTTTTTCTCCGACGTAATGGTTTGCGAGGACGTTGAGTTCCCGTTGTTTCCCCAAATTGCAAAATGAGTATTAACCCCGGAGGGGTTTTCAAATCCATGATTATACAAAAGGTTGACCGTACTCTTCTGTGTCTGGCTTGCAAACGTCAGGTTTCCTTTGTTGAGCTGATCGGCGCTTTTGTTGTTATACTCGTAATATACGGAATACGATGATTTATCGTTTGAAGTAATATCAACTATGCTCATCAGCGTGCCGAGCGATGAAAAAGAGTACAGATATGTGCGGCTGTTTGTTTCGTCAGTCAGCGTCATTGACTTTACGCCGTATGACATTGTCATATGCTGACCTTCGGTATTGTCGGCGGCTTTTTCGGAAACGCCGCATACACGCAGCGGCACGATACCTGTCCCTTCGTTATATGTGAATTCAAACTTGTAACCATCGATATCGGACATACTGCTCAGTCTGTAAGTTCCGATAACATATGTATAATCGGCATGCTTTCCGTCTTCATACGTCACGGAAGAAAGCGCATCGCCGCCGCCGTAACCGAAAGATATAGTCTTTGTTGTAACATCGGTATATGTAACGGAAGTCAGGAAACTGTATGTGTTATATGTAAGATTGACTGTATATCCATCCGTAGATTCAAGTTTTGTTATCATATCGTGAGAAGATGAACTATATGTCACGGTTACCTTGTTTCCGTAGGCATCTTCTATACGGTCGAGATACCAGATCGACCCGCTCTTCTTAAAGAAAGCTTTTGTTCCGGAATTATCCGAGTACAATTTGAATTCATAATTTGAACTGTTATACGTCAGTTTGTTTTTTGGATCGACCTCGTCGGTGGAGTTATATCCTCCCGCACTGTTTTCAAGATAGTAATGTTCCGTACCGTCGCCGTCCGTATACATAAAGTACCGCTTTCCGTCTACACTTAACGGCGTGAGCTGAATTGTCTGACAGTAATTAAACTTCCACCCTTTGCCGAGCGGCCACGTCTGCGATTCGGACGAGTCGTTTGAATTATATACCAAAGCAAGATTTATCGGCGCAAGTCCATGTCCGAGAGACAGAATATTGTTTATGACCGTAAGATTTCCCGTCATATCATTGATATACGCCGTCCCGGCTCGTCCGGCGTCAAGTGAATGCGCGGAGAAATAGTCCTCTACCCCGTTCGTATCAAGATAACGTATTACAAGATTCGGCCTTGAATACGTACCAGCGTATTGTTCCGCATATATCCAGTCTGAAGCAGCAAAGAATACTTCGCCCAATGCGCTTTCATCGTTGTATGCAAGCATAATGCCGTAATTAGCAGATGGTTGATTTGCCCATTCATTGGCGGCTTCTGTAATGTCCCACGTATACAGATTATGGCTTGTTATTTGGGCATAGCTGATGATTTGATCGTCAAATCCATTTGAATTGTTCGTGCTCCAGAAGGTGTTCCAGCAGAAGCTGTATTCGCTCCAGTTCGAAGTGACCTTGTACGCGTTAACGTATGTGTTGTCGGAAAAGTTGTTCACAAGGCCCGACTCATAAACAAATGTGATAAGCGATAGTCCCGCGTATACCACATTAGCATTTTTAGGTATCAGATCATTTATATCAACCTTTACGACTGATCTTAATTTTCCGAAAGTTTGCGTATGTCCTACTCTGATGACTTCAAAATTCCCGTTTGCCGCAGTGGGATCGCTTTCAAATCCGTATGCGTCGTCTATTATTGACATCGAGTTAAAATAGTCCACTTTAGTAATGGTGATGGGGTCAATCGTAACGGGGTATACTCTTTCCTCATCGTTTGCCCATTCTGCATTCCACGACAGTTCTATCTCATAGCCCTCTTCGTTTTTTCCTTTAAGCGTCAGTGCGAGATCATGACAAAATTCACCGGTTGAGTCCCACATCACAGGGGCGGATACCGAAAGTATCACAGTATCGTCTTTCATAATGTCGACTGTCGTCTCGTTTTTTTGAACAAACTCAATTTCATCGTCGGATCGGTAAATATACGTAATGTTTTCGAAGTCAGTTCGGTCTTTAAGTATTATATTTTCTTTTACAATTGTTGAAACCACAGTATATTTAATATCGGTATTTCTAAGGATGTCCTCATAGAGATATACTCCGGCAATATTCGGAACGTCATACTTCCCGGCGTCACACTTCTCCGAAACGTTCATAATTTTGGATTCAGCCGCGCCTTTTATCCCTACTGAAATTCTCTCGTTTTCAACGTCAAGAGAGAATATCTTTTCATCTTCAGATTTCTTTGCGAAGCGCATTTCGAATACGTTTTCCTTTGTTGCGTCTATCAGCTCTTTTCCATCTTCTTCCGTCTCTTCGGGACTGTTGTCTATCTGTATGAGATTACCCTCGTTATCCATAAAGTGTACATTTATGGGATAGCTCACCGCTGCCACCGTTCCGTCGCTCATCCTGAAGACTTTTCCGTCCGGTCTGCGGTCTCCCGTCACTTCTCCAAGCACATATGCCTCCGGTTCTTCCGGGCACTCAGACAGATCAATCTCTTCTTCGCCGCCCTTCTCCTCGGGATTCTTTTTATGAGTTTCATTATCAGGCATTTCCGGCTCCTCGCGATCCGTTTCAGCCCCCTCTTCTGTTTCATCTATATACGAATCTATCTCCGGAATTTCTTCGGTTTCAAATCCGTACGGATCCGCCGTATCATCCGGATAGTTATATTCAGTTTCCGAATCTATTGATTCTGAAGGTTCTTTCGCTTGATATAGGTCTTCGTCAAAATATGATGTTTCATAAACTGCTTCTCCCGTACCTTCAATCACATCGTTGATCGCTTGAACGGGTAATACTTCAAGAAGCATGATGATCGTTAACATCAGCGCTGCTAATTTGAATACCTTTTTCATTTTTCGCCTCCAAGTTTTTAATGATTTATATTAAATATGAGTTTCCTTTTTCTTTCTATCTTGTATTCAATTCAAGTAGCATCCCTCCGATCGGTTATTTCGCGTCGAAGACGCCGCACTGTACAACGCCCCCGGCGCGATGAGAAAAAGAGATTTGGATAAAGCGGAAAAGATTCGACACTTCCGCTAAATCAGAGCTTCTGTATATGTAATCATTAAAAATCGCCAAAATAGCAGCTTTTTCGGTAACGTTTACAAATTGTTTACAATTGCGGCAAGGCGGCGCGCCGCGAGCTGCTTGCCGCAGCTAAATTCGCCCGCAAAAGCGTGCGAGCATTAAAAACGTATCCGCGGAGTATTCCGCGGATCATTCAAGAGTTTCTGAAAGGGGGTCCGGGGGAGAACTCTTTGCAAAGAGTTCTCCCCTGGTATTAAAGCTCAAATTTCTCGGCAAAGCGCGGGAATTTCGGCTCGAAGATGAAGAATCTGTCGAGAAGGCGTTCGAAGAAGGCGATGAGGACGCCGTTGAAAAGGGTCATCGCTGCCGTTCCGTAGCCGACGCCGACGAGGCGTCCGAAGAGGGCGAACGAGAGTATCAGAGATACTCCGAGACAGCACATATCAAAGCCCATTTTCAGCTTTTGAGTCGGGACGTTTTTCTTTTCTTTTATCGCTTTGACGAAGAAGTCATAGACCTGCGGATAGATGTAGATCTTGAAGAAGAGCGCCACGGCAAGAGATGTTAGCGTCATTCCGACGACGAGGAAGACGATTCGCAACGCCATCGGCTGTGAGCCGGGAGGCGTCGTCTCGGGATTCAGGAAGGGAACGAATTCTCTCCAAAGGTCGAGGACCGTTCCGTATATCAAGCCGGTCAGAAATGAAACGAAATACACTATTTTTATCTTTTTCAGCATAAGACAAAGGACGGCGAACAAAAGTCCCTGAACGATGTATTCCGCGACTCCGAACGAGAGAAATGAGAATTTGAGACTCAAAATGTACGCTGGAGCGACGATCATCGAAACGCCGAAATCGGCGCTCGCGGTCAGCGCTACGGAAAACGCGATAAGTAATATCGTCGGGAAGTACGCCGCTTCAGACGGTATCGTGATACGGCGTCTTGTATCTTTGTTTTTCGTATCGTTGCTTTTCAATTTTTTCTCCCTTTTGCGCCGGAGGCGGCTTCCGCTTCCATAGCGCGTATTTTATCTCTGAGGTATGCCGCTTCTTCGAAGCGAAGTTCCGCGGCCGCCTTTTTCATCTCCGCGCGAAGATGCTCGATCGAATCTTTGATTTGCGCGCGCGACATCTTTTTTGAACGGTCGGCGCCTTTGCCGTATCTTGACGTTTCGGCGTTCGACGTGATCTGAATGAGATCGCGTATCTCCTTCTTGACAGTCTTCGGTGTGATGCCGTGCTCGTCGTTGTACTTTTTCTGTATCTCGCGGCGTCTGTTCGTCTCGTCTATCGCCGCCTTCATCGAGTCGGTCGTCTTGTCGGCGTACATAATAACTCTGCCGCCGACGTTTCTCGCCGCTCTGCCTATGATCTGGATAAGAGACGTCTCGCTGCGGAGGAATCCCTCTTTGTCCGCGTCGAGGATGGCGACGAGCGTGACCTCGGGAAGGTCGATGCCTTCTCTGAGCAGATTGATGCCGACAAGGACGTCGTATGCGCCCGCGCGAAGATCGCGGATAAGCTCGACGCGCTCCATAGTTTCTATCTTGTGGTGGATGTATTTGACTCTTACGCCGAGACCGTCGAGGTATTCGGCAAGGTCCTCCGCCATTTTTGTCGTCAGCGCCGTTACGAGCACGCGCTCGCCGCGCCCGACGGTGCGTTTTATCTCGACGACAAGGTCGTCTATCTGGTTTTCCACCGGGCGCACCTCGACCTCGGGGTCGAGAAGTCCCGTCGGACGGATGACCTGCTCGACGATCCGCGACGAATGCTCTTTTTCATAGGATGCCGGGGTAGCCGAGACCATGACGACCTGACCGAGACGGTCTTCGAACTCGTCAAAGAAAAGCGGTCTGTTGTCGTAGGCGAGAGGCAGACGGAAGCCGTACTCGACAAGATTCGTCTTTCTTGCGCGGTCGCCGCCACTCATACCGCGCACCTGCGGTATCGTCGCGTGCGACTCGTCGATGAACATAATATAATCCTTCGGAAAGTAGTCAAGAAGGGTGTAGGGCGTTGATCCCGGCGCGCGGCGGGCGAGGACGCGAGAGTAGTTCTCGATGCCGGAGCAGAAGCCGATCTCCCTGAGCATCTCGAGGTCGTACCTCGTTCTCTCCTCAATTCTTTGCGCTTCGATCATCTTCCCCTGACTCTTGAAGAATTCGATCCGCTCCTCAAGCTCTTCTTCGATCTCACGGAACGCCGCCTCGCGGCTCTCCGGAGCGACGACGTAGTGGTTAGCGGGGTATACCGCGACGTATTTGATATATCTTTTTACGTTTCCGGTCAGCGGCTCGATCTCGGCGATGCGGTCGATCTCGTCGCCGAAAAACTCGACGCGAAGAGCGGTCTCGCTCGTGTTCGTCGGGAATATTTCGAGTGTGTCTCCGCGGATCCTGAACGTACCTCGCGTGAAGTTCATATCGTTTCTGTTGTACTGTGTGTAGACAAGACGCGAGACGACTTCGTCCCGCGAGATCTCCATACCTTCGCGAAGACCTACGATCTGCGACGAGTATTCCTCGGGAGAACCGAGTGAGTATATGCACGAGACGCTGGCGACGATGATGACGTCCCGCCGTTCAAAGAGCGCGGACGTGGCGCTGTGGCGAAGACGGTCTATCTCGTCGTTTATCGAAGCGTCCTTTTCGATATAGATGTCTTTTCCCGGGACGTACGCCTCGGGCTGATAGTAGTCGTAATAGGACACGAAGTATTCTACCGCGTTCTCCGGAAACATTTCGCGGAATTCGCCGTAGAGCTGTGCGGCGAGAGTCTTGTTGTGAGCGAGGACGAGAGTCGGACGGTTGACGGAGGCGATCACGTTTGCCATGGTGAACGTTTTGCCGGAGCCCGTAACGCCGAGAAGCGTCTGAAATCTTTCGCCGTTGCTGATACCGTCGACAAGGGAGGATATGGCGTTCGGCTGATCTCCCGTCGGGATATAATCGGATACGAGTTTGAAGTGATCCATAAATTTACCTATGCGCCGATCAGCGGCTGGTCGAATTCGTAGAGCGCGTCGTTGATCGACGCGATATCGTAGATTTTGTTGATTATGAAATACTCGACTATGAGGTCGAATTTACTGCTGTGCGAGAGGGCGTAACCCGCCTTCATCAGAAGTTCTTTTGTTTCCTCGACGTCAAGCTCGAGCGCGAGGGCGAACGCGATCGCCGTGACCTTTTTCGGTCGGTACGAGGCGTCGCTTCTGATCTTTGAGAAATGCTTTCTGTCGACGAGCGCGCGGCGGTAGCACTCGGAGTCCTTCATCCCCGCCTCGTCGATCTTGCGAAGAAGCATTTCGGAAAAGCTCTCGTCTATGTTTTTAAGGTGCGCATCGAGCGAAGACGCGCTTTCCTGAAGGGGCGCAGCGAGGGTCTCGACGCTCTTTTCCGCGCATACCGTTTTTGCCGCCGCGGTCCTCTCATTCTCCGATGCGGCAAGAGGCTTCTTTCTGACGGTAAGCTCGCGCTCTGTTTCGACGTTCGGAAAAGCCGGTGCGGCGCAGATACATTCTGACGCCATATCAAGCGGCGCGCCGTACTCGACGAACGTCCCGTTTTCCGATATGTATTTTTCGAGTCTGTCGCGAACGTCCTGCGGCAGGGCGCGTCTCTTTTTGAAACCGGGAAAGCTCATAAATTTCTTCCTTAATATATAATCAATATATAATCGGAACAACGGCAAAAAGGCAGTCGTTCAAAAACTGCCTTTTGACACGGCTGATCCGTTCGTGTCCGTTTTTGATCCGTGAAAACAGTATAACAGAAACGGATCGACAAATCAAGCGTGTTTATTTATATTCTTGTTATGTTTGCGCCTTTGCCCGTCAGAAGAACAGCTCGACGTCGCACCTTCTCAGAAAATCGGCGCGGCACACGTCGTCGCCGACCGACAGTCCGCGGGACCTCATGGAAAAGAGCTTGTGCTGCGCGAGCTCTCTCATCGAGCCGAACGACGAGATCACCTGCGCCTCGTTCATCCCTTCGTCCCGAAGACGCAGTATCTCCTCGTCGGAAATAAGAAGCTCCGATGCGAAAATGTCCGCTTCTCTTTCCGAGCATCCCTCGGGATATCTGTCCGGTTCTTCGAAAGTCTTTCCGGCAAGTATCTTTCGCCGGTGCAGGACGGCATGTCCGAGCAGATGCGCAAACGTCATCATTTTTGCCGAATCTGTAAGCGATGAGTCCACGGCAACGAGCACCGTCCTGTTCACCATGCAGATCAGCCCTCGAAGACCTTCCGGCGCCTGGCGTTTTATCGACGCGTTCCTCTGACGGAATATTTCGTAAGGATCTCTCGTTCCGTATACCGCCTCGCACGCTTTTGCAAATTTGTATATGTATTCCGCTGTCATAACGACCTCCGCGCTTTTTCTCTTATTTTATCACGCGGAAAGAGCGATATTTGCCGCAACGTGTCGCAGGATTTGAAATGGGGGAAACTTTTTTAAAAAGTTTCCCCCCATGCCCCCTTTAAAAACCTTTGGGAAGGTTTTTAAAGGCGAATAGTGATATTGTTTACAATAACGGATACCGTGACCCCTAAAATCATCCGGCAATATATTCTTTCAGGGCCTGGATATCCTGCATATTTGTCACGCCGTCCTGGTTTGCGTCGGAGTTGTTTTCACAAAAATTATCGTCAACTCCCGCTATGAATGCTTTGATCGCAGAAACGTCAAGGAGAGAGATGATCCCGTCTCCGTTGAGGTCTCCCGCCACAAAGTCCTGCATTGTGATGATGAGCAGGCATCTGCTGCAGCATCTTGCGCGAAGTCCCGTCTGCCTCTTTGAAATATCGCTTCTCACAAGGATCGTCCAGAGCGGGGGAACGTTGTGCTCGAGCGCGGGGATCTCGATGCTCGATATGATCTCGCCGCATTTGGAGCAGACCTGGCTTTTGAGTCCGGGAGAGGTACAGGTCGCCTCTGTCGTCACGGTATAAGAACCGTCCGTTGTGTGACCTGTCGGCGCGATATGCGCGAGCGACATCTGCACGCCGCAAACGGTGCAGTCCGTCCAATATGTGCCCTGTTCCGTGCAGGTCGGCTCGATGATATGGAGAGCGCTCTGCGTATGGTCTCCGAGCGAAAGAGTCGTTTCAACGGCCTCGTAGCCGCAAAGCGTACATTTTCTGTATATCTTCCCTTTTTCAAGGCAGGTGGAGGGCTTTCTCAGCTGACCCGAGTATGAGTGTGACGATGCGGCGGCTACGGTGTACGAACGGATCGTCTTTCCGCAGACAAGGCACTTGACGTAAGCCGTACCTCCGGTAAGGCAGTTCGGATAAATGATTTGCGACGTTCCGTCGCCCTCGACGCATGCACATTCAAAGTCGAAATTACACTCATTTGCGTAACGCTCGGCTTCCGAGCCCACGTGGCCGCAGATCTTATAGGATGACGCGGGGACCGGGACCGCGAAGGTCGTATCGGAAACGTATCCGAGAGCGAACGTGCCGATCTCCTTAACGCTGTCGGGGACGGTGACGGTGTGAAGTGCCGTAAGGTCGTAAAACGCCATTCTCAATATCTTTTCCACGCTCGACGGGATCTCGATAGTCGATACTTTGCTTGATGACGCGAGGGTGTTCGCGGAGATTATCCTCGTTCCCGAGGGAACGGTGACGGTAGTGCCCGTGGGAGTACCCTTGTACTGGAGCGTGTATCCGTCGAGCACGGGGAGTCCTGACGGCAGATTTTTATAATATCCCGTTCCGGTGAAAGCGGAGGCGTCAAGATAATCGAGGTTCGCGGGAAGAGATAGCGCCGTGATCTTTGAGCATCCGTAAAACGCGGAGTCTTCGATGCGCTTCAGCGTCGCGGCAAGAGTGATGCTTGATATGCCCGTGCAGTTGATAAACGCGCGTTCCCCGATCGACTCAAGCGCTCCGGAAAGAGTGAGCGACGTTATTGCCTTGCATCCGCTGAACGCGGATTTGCCGATCTTTTTAACGGTATCGGACATGACGACCTTTTTGACGTATGTGTTCTGATAGAAAGCATAGTCGCCGATCTCCGTAATGCCGGTCTCGATTATGATGGTCGTCGCGTAGCTGTTTCTGCTCCACGGGTTGACGTCATTCATGGGGATAGCCGGTATCGCGCCTGTTCCGCCGATAGTCAGGGTCTTCTTTGCCGTATCGAGTGTAAAATGAACAGTGTCGGAAATGTCCCCGTTCGTTACTATCTCGTCTTCCGCGAAGGACGACAGGGGAAATACCGCGATAACGAGTATCAGCGCGAGTATTAACGAAATATACTTTTTCATAAATATTATCCTTTACTTTCCGGCAAGCTGTTTGATTGCCAATGTGTCTTTCAAGCTCAACGCGCCGTCGAAGTTGTAATCGAGGCACGCGATATCGGCGCATGAATAAGCGCCTTCAAGGGCGTCGTTGATCCGTGAGACGTTTCTTGACACGTCAAAGACGCCGTTTATGTCTGGCGAGGAGCTGTACCAGTTGACTTTTAGCGCTAAGCTGCAATTTTTACATTTCAAAACGGAGCATCCGAGGACTTCTCCATCCTCCGACGGAGGAACCAAAACTTCCCACGTTTCAGCCGGATCGTGTCCCGTGGGGTCTGTAGCCCTCTCGGAGATCGCGCTCTGGCAAACTCTGCAATACAGCCGCTCAACTCCGGGGGATGTGCAGGTCGCATTGACTACGGGGGTCCATCCGGGAAGTGGCGTGTGCTGCTTCAGTTTTTCGACGGTCAGGGATTCAAGCACTTCGTTGCATTTGCTGCAGCGCTTGACTATAGATCCCTGTTTTCCGCAGGTGGGTTTAACAGCGACCACCCATTTGTCGACGAGCTGGTGTCCCGTTGAGTAAAGAGTCACACTCGATTCAAAATTGCAGTTCCGGCACTTTCTGACCGATATTCCGTTTTCCGTGCAGGTCGCTTCTCTGAACTCGGCGGTATAGGAAGAGTGGCGGGTCGGCTCAAGAAGCGTCATTCCTTCGCACGCGCCGCAGTATTTACACAGCGAATATCTTGCGCCGCCTTTGGTGCAGTCCTGCCATATATCCCTCTCTTCAAACTCATGAGCGCAGGAATAATCGAAATTGTGTTTCTCCGCGTATTCCGAAGGGGCTCCGAAACCCTTTGAAGTTATGACGAAGGAGCTCACCTCTTCATACTGCGCAAGATCCTTCGTATACATCCCGAGGGCGTTCTTTCCGATGAGGTTTACCGATGCGGGAAGAGTTATCTCCGCAAGAACGGTACAGTCGATGAACGCGTACTCGCCGATCCCTTTGAGGGTTTCGGGAACGTTTACCGTCTTCAGATGAGACGCGCCTTCAAAGCAGAAGTCCGATATCAGCGTTACGCCGTCGGGGACCGTTACGGCAGAGTCGTTGTACGTTCCCTTGCACATCAGCACTTTTCCGCCGATGATCGTATAAAGTCCGCCTGACAGTCTGGAGTAGTAAGGGGTGTTCAGAAGAAATTTATTGCTGACCTCGACCGGATCGGCATCCTCGTCGAACGTGACGCTCGACAGCTTTGTGCATCCGGAAAACGCGTTAGTCTTAAGATATTTCGCGTTCCTTCCTATCGTTATGCTTGAAATGCTTGTGTCGGAAAACGCCATCGCTTCGATCGCCGCCGCGTTCGACAAATCGACCTGCGAGAGCGATGAGCATCCGGAAAACGCGCTGACTCCGATATTGCGGCATCCCGGAGCTATCGTAAGCGAGGTGAGCGCCGTGTCGTGGAAGAACGCCTTGTCCGCGATCTTCATAAGGTTGTTCCCTATCGAAACCTTCGTAAGACTGTCGCAGTAGGAGAACGCTTCCTCGCCCATGGTCTCCAGCTTCTCCGGAAGCTTGATCCACGCAAGGCTCGAGCATTTTGAAAAAGCGCGCGCGCCGATCTTCTTCAGCGTTTTCGGGAAAAAGACTTCGCGGACCGTTCCGAAATTGTAAAAGGCGTTTGTGCCGATACCCGTACAGCCCTCCTCAACAACGACGCGCGAGATGATCGAGATCTGCGCTCTCCACGGCATCTCGTCCGGTCCGTTCTGCGGAGTTCTCGGCTGATAATCGTACATATCGCCTTTGCCGTAAATGGTAAGGACGTAATTCGAGTACGACCAGTAGAGCCCGTCGCCGCACTTGCCCTCAGTCGCGGCGTGCGCCGCGTGCGGGATCAGCGCGATGACGAACGTCAGCGCGAGCAGTATCGCTATTATTCTGTTTTTGTTGGCCGCGCAGCGATTCATATATTTCTCCGTATATTATAGATTACTCTACAATTTTATCATAAATGTTATTAATAATCAAGATTTTTTAATAAAAATGTCAGCATGAGACGCAAAGCGCGAATGACGCGACTTGACTTATCGCGCAATTTCGGTTATAATTCTGGTGAAGTAAGTCGGACTGCCGCGTGCCATGGCGCCGAAAGGTATTGGTATGAGGAAAGTCCGGGCTTCACAGGGCAAGGATAACGGATAACGTCCGCCGGAGGCGACTCCCGGGAAAGTGCAACAGAAATAGACCGCCCGACACCGTCGGGTAAGGATGGAAAGGCGAGGTAAGAGCTCACCGGCGCTGTGGTAACACCGCGCAAATGTAAACCCTATCCGAAGCAACACCGTATGTGAGCGGGGCGACCCGCGCCTGCCCGGCGCAGTCTCACAGGTGGCATGAGGCGTGCGGCAACGTACGTCCGAGACAGATGGCAGTCATGCGTCAGCATACAAAACCCGGCTTACAGACTTACTTTTTTAACGGGGGAGAACTCTTTGCAAAGAGTTCTCCCCCGTTAAAAAAGTAAGTCTGTAAGCCGGGTTTTGTATGCTGACGCATGACTGCCATC
>JAFXNX010000328.1 GCA_017529175.1 Clostridia bacterium | reverse complement strand
GCTTAAGTATCTTCGCGGAGCAGTTCCGGAATTCAACGTCGACACGTACGACGAGACCGCCGTCGCTCCGCACGAGAAAAAGATCCGACGCATCCTGATCGAACGAAGAACGGACTCCTCGGAAGACTGGCGCGCTCTGGGAGAGGATCTGTCGGGCGAAGAGGTCGAAGAATTCGATGTTCTGAAATATCAGAGCGAATACCGCGACGCCGACGACAAGCCGGACTCGTTCCTCGGACGCTTTATATCCGCCGCCCTCGCGCAAAAGAGTATGGTGACGGAGAGTATTTGCCGGTCGGGCAACCCGCTTGCCGGTCACTCCGCGGATCCGAAAAATAAAAAGACCCGCCGCAGGGAGAAAGGCGGTGCGGAAGAATGAGCAGATTTCAAAGAATAAGCGTTATCATTCTGGGCGCGCTCCAGCTTCTCGCCGCGGTACTGATCTTTGCGCTCCCGGGCGTACAGGACGGCCTGCTCATAATCCTCTTGATCCTCAGTTTCACGTTCGCGGCGTCGGGCATCAAGGACGTCGTGCGATATTTCAGCACCGCGCGGTTTATGGTCGGAGGACGGTTGATCCTCATCAAAGGGGTGATAATGCTCGATTTCGGGCTGTTCTCCCTCTCGTTGTATGACGCATCCACGTTTATCGTTTCGCTTTACATGATTGGCATCTTTGTTTTCTCGGGAGTTGTCGACGTGCTGATGGTGCGTGAAACGAGACGTCTTCAGTCTCCGCACTGGAAACTCCGTATGATCCGCGCCCTCATAAAGGTCCTGCTCGGGATCGCGTGTCTCGTGTTCATCGCGAATCCGTCCGTGCTCGAGATCTTTTTCGGCGTCAGCCTTGTATACTCCGCCGTCACACGGATCGCCTCCGCGTTCAGGAAAACCGAAACGGCGTACATACGCTAAAACAAAAACCGACCTTGCGGTCGGTTTTTCAGTTGTCAGTCTGCGCCGTCGTATTTGCTGAACTCTTCACTCATATACGTCGTGTCGAAGTACATATTTATCATCGCGAAGTAACGTGGGTGCGTGCGCCAGCCTTGGTCGACCGATCCGTAACCCTGATCGATGACCTGGGCGTTCGGATATGT
The DNA here is from genome assembly GCA_017529175.1 of Clostridia bacterium. The sequence goes on along the minus strand of JAFXNX010000328.1, from coordinate 3,044 downwards.
GTCACGCAGAAGCTGGATATCCGCCTGCGACGTCGCCGTGTGTTCGATCCACAGTCTCTCGAGGATCGGAAGATCAAGCAGACCGTGGATATCGTGGATCGTATACAGGTGGCTCACGTTCACGTCGACGAGTTCCTTGCAGTCCTCAAGAGGCGTTATGTCGTTCAGATACGGATTTACGAAAAGTTCTATATAATGCAGATGCTTCAGTTTTCTTACCGGTTCGATATCGTGAAGCGAGTTGTCAGCAAGGATCAGGATACGAAGTTCGGGCAGATACTCCGCAAGCGCCGATATATCCGTCAGCGCCTGATGACCGAGGTCGATCGCCTGCAGATCGGTGCAGTATTTCAGCACCTCGATGTCTTCGTTCCTGAGACGGGTGTAATTATAGTTGTAGATGAGAACGGAAAACGCGACAGCGTCGGTCTTGAGCGACCATTTGCCCATATAGAGCGTCCAGACAATCTTCGTGTCCGGAAACTCATCGCGCAGTGCCGCGAGCGTCTCGTTATCCATTCCGCAGTTCGACAAGTCGATCTTCTTCAGTCCGTGGAACTTCGGGATTATCTCGCGGACGTCGTCCGGTGTCAGACCGTACGTTCCCGAAAGATCGAGAAAATCCGTCGCTGAATCGTATTTCTTCCCCTTGATATCGACGTCCCACAGGAATCTGACGTTCGGAAAACGCGCGGCAAGCGCGTCCTGCTCTGCGGAAGTCAGATCCGTACCGTGAAGATCGACAGATTCAAGATATGGAAAGACCTCAAGTTTCGACGCCAGATCCGCGTCGATCGCAACGCCTTTCAGATCTAGCGTCGTGACGTCGTCCCTGACCGCCGTTCCGTAGACGTCCGCAAGCGCGGGAATGTCGAACTTTACGTTCGGATATTCTTCTCTCAATCTCTTCTTGGCGTCGATCTGGACGACGCCGTCGGGGCAGCTCACAAGGGTCGCGTTCGGAAAATAGCGAAGCGAGCGTTCAAGTTCCGCAACGTCCGTGACGCCCGTCCCGCTGAGATCGAGCGTCTCGTCCTCCGCAAAGAACGATTTGCCGTAAAGCGTCTCGCAAATCCGGCATTTCAGGTCGATCCCCCCATCGGCGGTCCTTATCCTTTCCGCCTCCTTCATACTGACCGGGAACGATCCGAGGTCTACGAATTCAAGATCCGGAAATGATGACAGTACTTTCACAAGTCCGTCAACGCTGTCTATTTCGTCGCCCGAAAACGACAGTATCACCGTATCGGGCGGGTATTCTTTTCCGTAAACCATAATGTCCCCGTCCTCCGCTCTCGGAACGGAAGACCATCTGCCTCCGATCCTCTCCGAACAGGAAACGAGAAGGACGAGAATCGTTGCCGTCAAAAAGAACAAGAGAAGGACAATATTCGGTTTTCCGGTCGTTTTCTTCACGTTTTACCCCCGGTTTATACTTGATTTCATTTTGATCCGGCTCTTTCGAAGCTCACTCGCTTGCTCTCGGAACCTTCCGTAAACAGTATATCACTCATAGGGAAAAAATCAAGATTTTTGTCATACAATCAAAACATTTTTTCATTTTTATTTCTCTGTTCGGCAACACAAAAAAGCAAGCGGACACGCCGCTTGCTTTTTTCAGCAATTTATCATTATTTTACGTTTTTGTACTTTGCAGCACACCCCTTGACTATGGCGTCCATCGCCTCCATCTTGCGCTCCATATCGCGCGCGAGAGCGATCTGACATCTCGTCCTGACAAGGTTGTGTTCGGGGTAATTTATCTTGAAATATTTGTCGCCGTCGATATAGTCGTCCAAAAATCTCGTGACAAGTTCGCACGTGAGAGAGAAACAACTCGCGGCAAGGGTATCTATTTCAAGGTTCGTGAGCGCGTCGACCGTCTCCGAGAGGAATCCCTCCGCAAACGCCCAGAACACGTTCAAATCAATACCGGTCTTCGACGTGTCCCGGCTATCTTCTTCGGTGTAGTTGGCGGCAAACCGGATCGCGTCTCCGAAATCGCTGCCGACTATGCCGGGCATAACGGTATCAAGGTCGATAACGACAAGCGCGTCGTGAGTCTCCTCGTCGAAAAGAACATTGTTAATCTTCGTATCGTTGTGAGTGACGCGCAGCGGAAGCTTTCCTTCGTTGAAAAGATCGGTGAGAAGGCACGCTTTGTCCTTGACCGAAAGAATATAGTCAATTTCATCCTTCACTTCCGCAACTCTTCCGCAAGAGTCTGACGCTATGTCGTGTTCAAGTTTTTCGTATCTTTTCCTCGTGTCGTGAAAATCCGGTATCGTGTAATAAAGCTGAGCCGGATCGAAATCGGCGAGGACCGTCTGGAAATCTCCGAAGGCCTTCCCCGCGTTCCTGATTATGTTGAGATCGTCACAGGTCATAAACGTAACGGACGGAACGAAATTACATACTCTCCAGAACTCGTCGCCGTCAAACAGGTATGTTTTGCGTCCGTCCTCCCTGCCGGTGTGATGAAAATGGAGATTGACGCTGTCGGGTCTCTTCATTCTGATATATTCCGTGACCCTGTCGATATTCTCCATAAGCTGTATGGGATTCTTGAACGCATAGGTGTTTACTCTCTGGAAAAGGAACGGCTTCAGCTTGGCAAGGCCCGTCCCGTCGTCTCTGATATAATTCACCTTATACGTACGATTGATATTACCCATGTTCAACTCTTCATATGAGAAGAGAGGACCTTCTATGTTGAAAGCTTCTCCGATCTTGAGAAGCTTGCCTGTCACTTTGCTGTCCATAACTACTCCTCCATTTTTGCGAGCGGAACGAATCTTTCGATATCATCCGCTCGCCTATCCTACTTTGTCGCAGAATACGCTGAGATAAAGCTCAATCAGTTTGTCATGATCCGGTCGAAACTCGATGTACGTACCGTCCGACGACGTCTCGCCTTCGAGCTTGTAATCGCCGAGGCATTCGTATGTCATGACCGCGTTGACAAGATCTGAAAGCTGCTCGATAGTGCAGTCTGAATGCATATAATCGGTGACTTTGGTAAGCGTTTTGATAGTGAAGGTATC
>JAFXNX010000327.1 GCA_017529175.1 Clostridia bacterium | reverse complement strand
GGTATCATTGATGCGAGAGTAACTGGCACTGTGAAAGGAGTGGCGGACACATGGCTGAAAAAATGAAGTTTGAAGACGCGCTCGAGCGCATAGAAAGTATTGTAAAGTCACTTGAGGACGGTAAGTGCGATCTTGCGGATTCGCTTGCTCTGTTTGAAGAGGGCGTGTCTTTGATCAAGCTCTGCAACACGGAGCTTGAAGAGGCGGAGCAAAAGGTCAGAATGCTGAGCGGCAAAGATGACGACGGAGGAGAGACTTTATGATCGACGTTAAAAGCGTGCTTTCCGAAAACGCAAAGATCGCGTCTGAGACGCTTGAGTATTTTCTGTCCGAAGATAAGATCGGATCGGGAAAACTGCAGGATGCGATGAGATATTCCGCGCTGAACGGCGGGAAGCGGATCAGAGCGAGCCTTGTTATAGAATTTGCAAAGCTCTTCTCAAAAGACCCTGCCGCGTCATATCCGCTTGCGGCGGCTGTTGAAATGATACATGCGTTTTCTCTTATTCACGACGATCTGCCTTGTATGGACGACGACGATATGAGACGCGGTAAACAGTCCTGTCATATAGCTTTCGGAGAGGCGACGGCGCTTCTTGCGGGAGACACTCTTCTTGCATACGCGATGGAGACGATCCTCGGAGCAGAGTGTTTGTCGGACAAAGCGTCACGCATCGCGGCTCTTGCTTTTGCGAGAAATTCAGGACCTCTCGGTATGTCCGGCGGTCAGCAGACAGACCTTGAAAACAGTACGGACACTTTTGAAAAACTGAAAAAGCTTCACAGCATGAAGACGTCGGCTCTTATCAAAGCATCGTGTCTTGCCGGATATTTCTCGGCGTCTTGCGAAGAATATGACGAAAAGACCGTATCGGATATATCCGAATATGCCGAGTGCGTGGGGCTCGCTTTCCAGGTGAAAGACGACCTTCTCGATCTCGAAGGAGACGCCGCTATCCTCGGAAAGAAAGTGGGCGTCGATGAAAAAAACGGCAGAGTCAGTTCGCTGTCGTTTATGACGCCGGATGAGGCAAGAACTCTTTGCGATACACTTGCAAAGAGGGCGGAGGAAGTTATATCTCCGTATGACACGAACGGATTTGTCTCGGCGCTCCCGGCTTTCCTTAACGGACGGAATAAATGAGACTTGACGTATATCTTGTCGAACACGGGCTTGCAAAGAGCAGAAATTATGCTTCCGATCTTATAAAGGGCGCTCTCGTTTCCGTCAACGGAAAGATTACCAGAAAGCCGTCGTTTGACGTTACGGACGGGACTGTCAAAGTCGAGGGCGATCTCTATTCGTTCGTCGGCCGCGGCGGTGTAAAACTCGATTTCGCGCTCGATTCGTTCGGTATCGACGTCACCGGAATGACGGCGATCGATTTCGGCGCGTCGACCGGAGGATTCACTGACTGCCTTCTTCAAAGAGGCGCAAAACTTGTCTTCGCCGTCGACTCGGGACACGGACAGCTTGATCCGCGCATCGCTTGCGATAAGCGCGTCGTCAATATGGAGGGCGTAAACGCAAGAACGATCGACCGTTCGCTCATAACTGCCGAATGCGATATTGCCGTATGCGACGTGTCTTTCATATCTCAAACGCTCTTTGCAAAGAACGTCGCCTGCGTTCTTTCCGACGGAGGACTTTTCGTCACTCTCATCAAGCCGCAGTTTGAATGCGGCAGAGAGGCGCTCGGTAAAGGCGGTATCGTCAAAGATAAGAAATATCACAATATTGCCGTTCGAGGCGTGATCGACAGTGCCTCACGTCATGGTCTCGGATGCGAGGGAATAGTAAGATCTCCCGTGACCGGAAAAGACGGCAATACGGAATTTCTTGCATACTTCAAAAAAGGCTCGCGCGGGACAGTGACCGATGATGTGATCAAGGAGGTGCTGTTATGCTGAAATGCGTAACTCTTATCTCGAATATAAAAAGGAATATACCGGACAGTTCGGTGAAAGCCGTAATAGACGTCGTCTCAAAGCTTGGCTGTAACGTGAGTGTTTCTAAGGACGACATAGGCGCGAAATTCAGCGATCAAGACTACGTAAAAGTCGTTACGAACGAGCGCTTGTTCGAGAACTCGGAACTGATAATCGTTCTCGGAGGCGACGGATCGATAATTGAAGCGTCAAGAATGGCGTCGTCGTGCGACGCGCCGATAATCGGCATCAACTTCGGAAGAGTAGGATTTCTTGCGGAGCTTGAGATCTCGGAGATATCGATGCTCGAGGGGATAATTAACGGCGATTTCAAGACCGAAGAGCGTATGATGCTCGATGTGGAGATAGTAAGAAACGGCAAAAAAATAAAAGGCGCTTATCCGTGCCTTAATGAAACAGTTCTCTCAAACGGTCCCATATCGCGTCTTGCTGATTTTGATCTATACTGCGACGGCGAACACGCGACGCACTATGATGCGGACGGAATAATAATTTCAACGCCGACCGGCTCAAGCGCATACTCGCTTTCTGCGGGAGGTCCGCTCGTTTGCCAGACTATGGACTGTATTATCGCGACCCCTATATGCCCTCATTCGTTCGCTCTGCGTCCGATAGTCTTTACGGGGGACTCGACGATAGAGATAAAGGACGCCTCGTGCAGAGAAAACAAAATGTTTCTAACTATTGACGGCAGGGATAACTACGAAATATTCGGAAGCGATACCGTAAGGATCAAGAGAAGCGATAAAAAGACAAAACTCGTGAGAGTCAAAACAGGCACTTTTATATCGATACTCAACAGAAAACTCGGTAAAAAAGAATTTGAAAATAAATGATTTCCGGAGGAAAAATGAAAAGCAACAGACAAAACGTAATAATCGATATCATTGAGAACAATGACGTTGAAACACAGGAAGAGCTTATTAAAATGCTCGCAGACCGCGGATTTAACGTAACTCAGGCGACGGTATCAAGAGATATCAGAGAACTGAAGCTGATAAAAGTTACGGGAGAACTCGGAAAGTATAAGTATATCCTTCCCGCAGCTGATTCCGACGACGGTCAGCACGCGTATCTCGCGGCGTTCTCCGCTTCCGTGAAGTCAATTGACGTTGCAGTAAATCTCGTGATAATCAAAACATATCCCGGTCTTGCCAACGCTGTCGCGGCGGGGATAGACTCGCAGGGCGAGCTTGACATAGTCGGATGCGTCGCGGGCGACGACACTATATTTGCCGCGACCCGTTCGGCTGAATCCGCGCAGATCGTTTGCGATAAGATCAAGGCGAGTCTCAGGACCGTTTGATTCGGAGGCGTGACTGATGCTGAAGGCAGTATCGATCTCCAACTTTGCCGTCATCAAGGAACTGAGTGTTGATTTTGACGAAGGTTTTACGGTTATAACAGGTGAGACCGGAGCCGGAAAGTCCGTTTTTATTGACGCCGTATCTCTCGTACTCGGCGCAAGAGCTGATAAAGAGATGATCAGGACGGGGGAGGAGACGGCAAGCGTTTGCGCGATATTCGATTCTCTTGAAAGCGTTCGCGAGCGTCTTGCCGATATCGGCGCATCGCCTGACGATAACGGTGAGCTTACGCTTTTCAGGTCTGTCGGAGCCGACGGAAAGAGCGTTGCGAAAATCAACGGTAAGACAGTTCCTACGTCGCTTCTGAAGTCGGCGTCAAGATATCTTGCCGCGATCCACGGACAGAAAGACAGCGGGGAACTCGCCGACAAAGGGGAGCTTATCTCTCTTCTTGACAGCTATATAGGGCACTCGGAAAATATCGAACGTTACAGAGCGGAGTACGGTAAACTGTGCGAGGCGGAATCGAGACTTGAGTCTATAAAAGAAGCCGTCAGGGACAAAGCGATGATGCTCGATATACTTGAATATCAGTATAAAGAGATCGATTCGGCGCATCTTTCCGATGCGGATGAAGAGGAGAAACTTCTTCGCCTGAGAACGAAGCTGCGAACCATCGAGAAAGTCTCGAAGAGCGTATCTGTCGTAAACCGCGCGCTTGTCGACAACGAGAGCGGCGTTACCGCTGTCTACCTGATCGATAAAGCGAACAGCGCGATAAAACAACTCTCCGACGTTTTGTCCGACGCCGACAAAATCGCATCAAAACTCGATGACGTGAAGTATTATTTATCATCCGTTGCCGATACGGTATCCGACGTGATCTCTGACGACGACCTTGACGATCCGGAGAAGAAACTTGACGCTGTCGAGAGACGACTGTCTCTTATCAAAAAGCTCGTATCGAAATACGGTCCGTCTCTTACCGACGTTATTGAAAAAAAGGAAGAGATAAAGATACGGATAAGCGAGCTTAAGAACAGCGACGACGCGATCGCCGATCTCGAGTGCGACGTTGCAAAAGCAAAAGCGACAGCTGAAAAGTATGCCGACGCTCTCTCAGATGCGAGAAGCCGCGCAGCGCTTGCTTTGACAAAAGAGATAACGCACGTTCTGCGCGAGCTTGATATGCCGAAGGTGGAATTCCGTATCGAGATCGTGAAGCGTACGGCGGACGGCTTGATACAGTTTGATAAAAACGGATACGACGACGTCGATTTTCTGGTGTCACCGAACGTGGGCGAGGAACTTCAACCTATCTCAAAGACCGCATCCGGCGGAGAGCTTTCGCGTATAATGCTTGCGATAAAGAGTTCTATGCAGAAAGAAGTCGCCGTCGGTACGTCAGTATTTGACGAGATAGACGCGGGAGTGTCCGGAGGAACGTCCGAGAGGATCGGCAGAAAACTTCGCGATATGTCGGCTGATACTCAAGTGATCTGCATAACTCATTCCGCGCAGATCGCATCTCTTTCTGATACACATTTAAAGATATCCAAATCAGAGCGTGACGGGCGCGTTTACAGCAGGGCTGATACGCTTGACAGACAGGGAAGAATCGATGAGCTCGCCCGTATTATCGGCGGTATAAATATCACCGAAAAACAGATAAAAGCAGCCGAGGAAATGCTCGACCGCGCAAATAAGCAATAATTATATTTACATACCGAAAGGAGCGCGGCTTGACCGCACCAAAAACCATGAATCTTTTTGACGAATTTAAAGCAAGAGGAATGATAGCTCAATGCACCGATGAAGAAGCTGTCAGAAAACTGTTTGACGAAGGACCTTTCACGTTCTATATAGGATTTGACCCCACAGCGGACAGCTTACACATCGGTCATTTTATCCAAATGAAAATAATGGCTCATATGCAAAGAGCCGGACATCGCCCCATCGCCATATTCGGCGGCGGCACCGCGATGATTGGCGATCCGTCGGGTAAGAACGATATGAGAAAAATGCTTACCAAAGAGACGATTGCCCATAATATCGAATGCTTCAAAAAGCAGATGTCGAAGTTCATTGATATCTCCGACGGCAAAGCGCTCTTTATCAATAACGCGGATTGGCTGCTCGATATGAACTATATCGATTACCTTCGCGAAGTGGGTCCGCACTTTACAATCAGCCGTATGCTTGCAGCCGAATGCTACAAGACGCGTCTTGACCGCGGGCTTACCTTTATGGAATTCAACTACATGACGATGCAGAGCTATGATTTCTACAGACTTAACGAGGACTACGGCTGCAGATCGGAAGAG
>JAFXNX010000326.1 GCA_017529175.1 Clostridia bacterium | reverse complement strand
GGAACGAGAGCCTCATCATCACCAACGCTCACCGCATCAACGAGGGGCTGATGCCGATCCTCGACCGCCGCGACGCGGACTTCTTCTTCCTGCGCCGGACGACGGAGGAGGGGATCCGCGACACGGTCATCGACCTTGTGGTGAACCGTCTGCCGCGCTCCTACGGCGAGGAGATCCGGGACCGCATCCAGGTTCTGACCCCGTCGAAGAAGGGGCTCTCCGGCACGGACACGCTCAACCCGGGTCTGCAGGCGGCCTTGAATCCGCCGGCTCCGCGAAAGGGCGAGCATCGGTCGCGCGACCGGGTGTTCCGCGTAGGCGACCGGGTGATGCAGACGAAGAACAATTATTCTGTCATCTGGGAAAAGGACGGTCTCGAGGGCGAGGGCATCTTCAACGGAGATATCGGAACGATTAAAAAGATCGACAACGCCGCGGGAAAACTTACGATAGATTTCGACGAACGTATTTGCGAATACGACGCGTCGGGGCTTGAGGAGCTCGAGCACGCGTGGGCGATAACGGTACACAAGAGCCAGGGCAGCGAGTATCCGATAGTTATAATGCCGCTGACAAGGACCGCACCAATGCTTCTTACGAGAAATCTATTCTATACCGCGGTAACACGCGCTATGAAGATCGTGATCCTCGTCGGAAGACGCGACGTGATCGCGCAGATGGTAAACAATAATTCGCAGTCCGTAAGGTACACGGGACTTCGCGATTTTATTACGGAAGAATTCGATAAAGATACGAAAAGGAAAAGATAGATCATGAAATTAGTTTGCACGGATATTGCGACTGTCAGCGTGGGCGATATTGACACGGAAGTTCTGAAAAAATACGGCACGGCGCAGTTTTACGATATAACCGCGCCGGAAGATACGGCATCGCGTATTTGTGACGCCGATATCGTTATAGTAAATAAAACCGTGATCGGAAGACGGGAGATAGAGCTTGCGAAAAGCCTCAAGTATATAGGGCTTTTCGCGACAGGTTACAATAACATTGACACAGTCGCGGCAAGAGAGCACGGCGTCGTCGTCTGCAACGCGGGGCAGTATTCGACCCACGCCGTCGCGCAGCACACCTTCGCGCTGATGCTCGAGCTCTTCTCAAAAGTCGGTTTTTACAATGAATTCGTGTCGGCGGGCAAATGGAAAAGCGCGAAGATCTTCACGGGATTCGTCGGCGGAACGGACGAGCTTTACGGCAAGACGCTCGGCATATTCGGCTACGGCAGTATCGGACGCGAGGTCGCACAAATCGCACGCGCGTTCGGAATGAACGTGATAACTCATACAAGAACCGTAAGGAACGACGATACGGTGAAGTTCGTCTCAAAGGACGAACTGTTCTGCGAGAGCGACGTTATTACATTTCACTGTCCTCTGACTCCTGAAACGGCAAAGGCGCTTGACGGCGATGCGCTTGCAAAGTGCCGCGACGGCGTCTGCATCGTCAACACGTCTCGCGGAGGCGTTATCGACGAGGAAGCCCTTGCGGCGGCGATAAAAAGCGGAAAAGTCCGCGGAGCCGCGCTCGACGTACTTGCAACTGAGCCGATGGCAAAAGACTGCCCTCTCTTCGGTTTTGAAAACGTTATCATAACTCCGCACGTCGCGTGGACGCCGAAGACGACAAGAGAACGTCTTATGGACATCGTGACGTCGAACATAGACGCGTTCCTTGCGGGAGATCCTCAGAACGTCGTAAACTGAATCAGAGAGGTACGGTATGTATACGCTGAAAGATCCGAAATATAAAGAAGCAAGACGGCGCGCCGCGGAGCTTGCCGCGACGATGACGCTTGAAGAAAAAATAATACAGCTCACGCAGTTCATGGTAACGGAGAACACGTACAACCCCGAGCACGTCGAGGAAGACGGTGAAATGCTCGCGGGAAGATGCGGTTCTCTTCTCGGCGCGATGGGCGCCGACCTTCTGAACAAGTATCAAAAGGTCGCGCTTGAATGCACGCCAAAGAATATCCCGATAATATCGGGATGCGACGTGGTACACGGATGCTGTACCACTATGCCCATCCCCCTCGCGCAGTCATGCACGTTTGAGCCGGAAATTGCGCGCGAATGCGCGGCGGTCGCGGGAAAAGAGGCAAAGATGCAGGGCGTCAGATGGACGTTCGCTCCTATGGTCGATATCGCGCGCGACGCAAGATGGGGCAGAGTCGCCGAGGGTTTCGGCGAGGACACGTATCTTTGCGCGAAGATGGCGGAAGCGGCGGTACGCGGATACCAGGAGGACGGCGGGATACTCGCCTGCCTGAAGCACTATATCGCCTACAGCGCGTGCGAGGGCGGCAGAGATTACAACGGCTGCGAGATGAGCGACCAGACTCTTTACAATACCTTTCTGCCTCCGTTCAAAGCCGGGATCGACGCCGGCGCGGCGACTGTGATGAGTGCGTTCAACGATATAAACGGAGTCCCCTGCTCTGCAAGCCGCAAGCTCCTTTGGAACGTACTGCGCGAAGAGCTCGAATTCGACGGCTTCGTCGTATCCGATTACGACTCTGTCACGGAGCTTGTAAACCACGGATACGCCGAGGACGAGTGTGACGCTGTCCTCAAGGGTTACGACGCGGGAGTCGACGTGCTCATGCTCGGCGGCGCATATAACAGACATTTGCCGAAATTAGTTGATGAAGGAAAGATAACCGAAGAGCAGATTAACGCTTCTTGCGAAAAGGTCGTCGCCGCGAAATATATGCTCGGCATAATGGACGACCCATTCACGGACGTCACAGATCCGGGCGCCGCTTTCATTACGGAGGAATACAGGAACGTCGCAAGAAACGCCGCGAAGCGTTCTTTCGTGCTTCTCGAGAACGACGGTACGCTTCCGCTGATCCCCGAAAAGTATTCGGGAAAGAAGATCGGTCTCGCGGGACCTTTGGCAAATGACAAAGATACCGTGCTCGGATGCTGGGCGTCGCTCAAAAATCCGGATAAGACGGTGTCGATCAAGGAAGCTCTCGAGCGGGTATACAAGGATTCAGAGATCGTTTATTCGGAAATGGTATCTTTTGATAACGCGGATAAGCCCGATCTCGACGCAGAGATCTTCAAGGACTGCAGCGTGATAGTCGCGTGCTTCGGCGAGCCGGAATGGGAGAACGGTGAGGCGACGAGCAAGGTCTCGCTCGAACTTCACGAAAACCAGAAGAAGTGTATTGACGCGCTCGTTTCGACCGGAAAACCGGTCGTACTTCTCATTACCGCGGGAAGACCTTTGATACTGACTGACATTCGCGATAAAGTATCGGCGCTTCTCTATATCTGGAGTCCGGGCACGGAATGCGGAAACGCGGTGGGCGAGGTCCTGTGCGGCAGTTTCAACCCGTCGGGAAGAACGACCGTATCCTTCCCCCGCAGTACGGGTCAATGCCCTGTCTACTACAGCGCGAAGACAACAGGCCGTCCCGCTGTCGGAAAAACAATATTCGAGTCAAAGTACCGCGACTGCGCGATCGGCGCGCTCTACCCGTTCGGATACGGAAAGAGTTACACAGCTTTCGAGTATACCGACGGCGCGATCTCCTCTTGTGAAATGAGGGAGGACGGAAAGATCACCGTTTCGTGCAAAGTCAAGAACACGGGAGATTACGCGGGAGAAGAGGTCGTACAGCTCTATATTAAGGATAAAGTGGGAAGTATCACACGTCCTGCAAAAGAGCTGAAAGACTTTCGGAAAGTATTCCTTGACGCGGGTGAGACGAAGACCGTCTCCTTTGACATAACGAGGTCCGCCCTCGCGTTCTGGAACGCGGATATGGAGTACACGGTCGAGCCGGGAGAATTTTTCGCGTGGATCGCAAAAGATTCCGCGGACGAGGCGACCGGATTCCGATTCAGAGTCATAAAATGAATTAATCAAAGCGGCGTTATGCGCCGCTTTTTTGCGTTCAAATAATTAAATTAATTCATCAAAATGATATAATTATTTATTATTTCGCATATTTCTATTGACAAATAATAATACCTTTATTATAATATAAGGCAAGTGTTGCGGAACTTCCTTATTTTTTCGCTGCAGCAAATCCCAGTTAACCGGAGACATCAAATGGTCAGATATGTAATCAAACGCGTATTGCTTGCCGTACTGACGGTCCTTATCATCTGCGCCATAACTTTCTTCACGATGCACGCCATCCCCGGCGGGCCTTTTAACCGTGAAAAAGCGCTGAGCGAAGCGACGATCAAGTCGCTTAACGAAAGATACGGTCTGGACAAGCCCGTGGGCGAGCAGTTCCTATTGTATATGAAAGGTATCCTTCACGGAGACTTCGGCGTATCGCTTAAAAACGGAAGAAACATTTCCGATATAATCGGAGAGTCGTTCCCCACGTCGGCAAAGCTCGGAGTTTCTGCAATGATTGTGGCGCTTCTCTTGGGCACCATATTCGGAAGCCTTGCGGCTCTGATGAGAAACAAGCTTCCGGACAGGATAATCGTATTCTTCTCTACTCTGTTCACAGCGGTCCCTAGTTTCGTTTTGGCGACGCTGCTGCTGCTGGTATTCTGTATAAAGCTGAACTGGGTGGAGGTATGGAGTTCGACCTCACAAAACTACATCTTGCCTGTCATAGCCCTGGCGGCTTACCCGATGGCGTACATCACGCGTCTTTCCAAGACGAGTATGCTTGACGCGCTCAGCCAGGATTACATAAGGACGGCAAAGGCGAAAGGCGTGACGAAATTCAAGATGATATTCAAGCACGCGCTGCGCAACTCGCTCATACCCGTTATCACGTACGCGGGTCCGCAGATCGCCTACATCATCACCGGATCGATGGTAATCGAAACGATATTCACCATCGGCGGTCTCGGCGAAAAGTTCATCAAGGGTATCACGAACAGGGACTACACGCTGATAATGGCGACGACCATTTTCCTTGCAACGCTGATGGTAATAGCAAACCTTATCTGCGACCTGCTTTACAAGCTCGTAGACCCGCGTATCAAATATGAATGAGAGGAGCTGCAACGTGGACAACAACAACTTTCCCAAAAAGCATTTACTTAGCGCGCAGCTCGACCTCTCGAAGTTCTCGCGTGAACAGTTCGACCGCGCGACGGACGAGGAAAAGCGTCAGCAGGACGTAATGAGCAAAAGCACGACGTTCTTTAAAGACGGTATGAGAAAACTGCGCCGCAACCGCCTCGCAGTCGCAAGTATCATCGTGCTCGCTCTGATAATCTTAACGATCATAATCGCTCCCCTCATCGTACCGTACAGTTACGAAGAGATACTCTCCGTAAACGGAAAGCGCGACAAGGGCGCGAAAAACCTCGGCCCTTTCGAGTACAGCGAAATGGAACAGGAGTATATCGATAACGGCGGCTCGAGGTTCCCTCATATATTCGGAACGGACGAGCAGTGCCGCGACTACTTCATCCGCGTTATCTACGGAACGAGAATATCTCTTCTCATAGGTTTCTTCGCAAGTATCATCGTTCTTATAATAGGAATGATCTACGGCAGTATCTCGGGTTATATCGGAGGTAAGGTCGACCTTATAATGATGCGTATCGTCGATATTATCTATTCCCTGCCGGATATGCTGATAATCATTTTACTCTCGGTAGTTCTTAACGAAGTGCTCCAGTTCAAGTCCGGAAGTCTTCTTGCGAAGCTCGGAACGAACATGGTGAGCTTGTTCATAGTATTCGGTCTTCTCTACTGGGTCGGTCTCGCCCGCCTTATCCGCGGTCAGATCCTCTCGATTAAAGAAAACGAATACATTCTCGCCGCAAAAACGATCGGCTCAAGTTCCGGAAGAATAATCAGAAAGCACATCCTTCCGAACTGCCTTTCGGTCATTATCATTTCGACCGCGCTCCAGATACCTTCCGCAATATTTACGGAAAGCTTCCTTTCCTTCTGCGGAATAGGAGTCAAGGCGCCGATGCCGTCTCTCGGTTCACTCGCAAACAACGCGCGCGCAGGTCTGCAGAGCTATCCTTACAAGCTGGTATTCCCCGCTTTGATGATATGCCTTATCGTCCTCAGTCTCAATCTGATCGGCGACGGACTCCGCGACGCATTCGACCCCAAGCTTAAGAGGTGACGAGCGATGAGTGAATGTTTGATTAGCGTACAGGACCTTCACACCTCCTTCTTCACCGAAAGAGGCGAAGTAAAAGCGGTCAACGGAGTATCGTTCAACCTTGACCACGGAGAAATACTCGGTATCGTCGGAGAATCCGGTTCCGGAAAATCTGTCACCGCGTATTCGATAATGCAGATACTTGAGAACACCGGCCGTATTACCGGCGGAAGAATTCTCTACAAAGGCGAAGACCTCGCGAATTATTCTGAGAAGCAGATGCAAAGCTTCAGAGGAAAATGCTGTTCCATCATATTCCAGGACCCGATGACGAGTCTGAATCCCGTCTTCACGATAGGAAGTCAGCTTAAAGAAGCGATAGTGCTTCATACGGAAAAGCGCGGAGCGGAAGCTACCGAGCGCGCGATAGAGCTTCTCGACCTCGTCGGTATCACAGAGCCGAAGAAACGTGTAAAACAGTACCCCTTCGAGCTTTCCGGCGGTATGAGACAGCGCGTTATGATCGCTATGGCGCTCGCGTGCGAGCCCGACCTTCTGATAGCGGACGAGCCGACGACGGCGCTTGACGTTACGATCCAGGCGCAGATACTCGAGCTTATACAGGAGCTTCAGAAGAAGATGGGGATGGCGGTCATCCTTGTTACACACGACCTCGGAGTCATTGCCGATATGTGCGACAACGTCGTCGTTATGTACGGCGGAAGGATCTGCGAGAGGGGTACCGCCGCGGAGATATTCTACAATCCGAAGCACGAATACACCAAAGGTCTTCTCCGCTCTATCCCGAGTACAAGTAATATGAAGAAAAAACTCGAGCCGATTCTCGGAACTCCGATCAATATGCTCAATCTTCCCGAGGGCTGCGCGTTCTGTACAAGATGCGACGCCGCGATGAAGATATGTCTGACGGAAAAGCCGGAAGAGATCTGGATCAACGACGACCACAAGGCGGCTTGCTGGATCAACGTAAAAGAAGCGTTTGAGGAAGGAGGAGCCGAACAATGAGTGAAAAACTGCTTGAAGTTCAAAATCTGAAACAACATTTCCCGATCAAAACGGGATTCTTCAAAACGACCCCTCTGAAAGCTGTCGACGACGTATCGTTCGACGTTGAAGCGGGAGAGACGCTCGGTCTCGTCGGAGAGTCCGGATGCGGAAAGACGACTGTCGGACGCTCCATTGTCCGTCTTTACAAGCCTACCGCCGGAAAAGTGATATTCGAAGGCGAAGAGGTAACGGACAAGAACATTAAAAGAATGCGTCAGAAGATGCAGATGGTGTTCCAGGACCCGTACTCCTCTCTCGACCCGAGAATGACGGTCGAAGACATCATAGGCGAACCGCTCGACGTCCACGGTCTTTGCGAAAACCGCAAGGAAAGACGCGAGAGGATCCTTGAGCTGATGAGCTTCGTAGGACTCAACTCCGAGCACGCACGCAGATACGCGCACGAATTCTCCGGCGGTCAGCGCCAGCGTATCGGCAT
>JAFXNX010000325.1 GCA_017529175.1 Clostridia bacterium | reverse complement strand
CCCCTTGACAAATTACGCTCACAGGTATATAATAACAATTGAACGGTTGTTCAAGTGTTGTTTTTGATCCCCCGAGAAAGGTGTAAACAATGAAGGACGAAACGATAAAATACGAATCCGGCGAAACAGACGCCCCTCACTGCGAGTATATGCACGCGCACAAGAAACTCGTTGAAGACGCAAAGTCGAAGATGGCTGACGAAAACACCCTTTTCGATCTTGCGGAGCTTTTCAAAATATTCGGCGACTCGACGAGGATAAAGATACTGTATACCCTCTCCGTCTCCGAAATGTGCGTATGCGACATCGCGCAGATACTCGGCATGACGATATCGGCTGTCTCGCATCAGCTCTCTGTACTCAGAAGATCGAAACTCGTCGGAACGAGACGGGAGGGAAAGACGATCTTCTACTCTCTCGCGGACGATCACGTAACGTCGATCCTCGCGCAAGGCTATGATCATATAACGGAATGAGGTATATAAAATGAAAAAAACTTACTCACTCAAAGAGATCGACTGCGCAAACTGCGCCGCAAAGCTCGAGCGCAAATTATCAAAGCTCGCAGGAGTTGAAAACGTCGAGATAAACTTCATGGCGCAGAAGATGACGCTTGAAGCGAGCGACGAAGAATTTGAAGAAGTTCTGGCGCGGGCAGTTGCCGCTGTCGCAAAATACGAACCGGATTGCAGGGTGATCCTTTAAATGACAAAACGCCAAAAGAAAAAACTGTATGAAATAATCATCGGGTGCGTCGCGCTCGGCGCGGCTTATACCGTAAATTTGGCGCTTGAGTTGGCGTTCCCCTTTAACCTTCTTGTCTTTCTGCCGGCATACGCCGTCGCGGGATATGACGTCCTGGCAGATGCGGCGCGTGGGATCGTCACGGGCGACATATTCGGAGAAAACTTTCTCATGAGCGTCGCTTCCATCGGAGCGTTTGCGATCGGGGAGTATCCGGAAGCCGTATTCGTTATGCTCTTTTACAAAGTCGGCTCACTCTTCGAGAGCATCGCGGTCGGAAAAAGCAGAAAAAGCATTGAGTCGCTCGTCGATATGAAGCCGACAACGGCGAGAGTCGAACGGGACGGCGTCGAGCGCGAGCTTCCGGCGCACGAAGTGGCGATAGGAGATGTGCTGATCGTTCGCCCCGGCGAGAAGATCCCTCTTGACGGAGAGGTCATATCGGGCGATAGTACGGTAGACACGTCCGCGCTCACAGGCGAGTCTCTTCCCGTATACGCTGACGCAGGAAGTCGCGTACTCAGCGGATCGATAAATCTTACGGGTGTTTTACGGATACGCGCCGCGACGACCCTTGAGGAGTCTACAGTATCGAAGATCGTAGCACTTGTTGAAAACTCCGTCTGCACTAAATCAAAAAGCGAAAAATTCATAACAAAGTTTTCAAGATATTACACTCCCGCGGTGACACTCGGCGCCGTGCTTCTCGCCCTTGTTCCCTCGCTGATACTCGGGGACTTTACATCATGGCTGAGGCGCGCGCTCATCTTTCTCGTAGTATCGTGTCCGTGCGCGCTCGTCATATCGGTCCCGCTCTCATATTTTGCCGGGATCGGAAACGCCTCGAAGCGCGGTATTCTCATAAAAGGCTCGGATCATCTCGACGCGCTCTCTGCCGCCGACAAATTCGTCTTTGACAAAACGGGTACGATAACGGAGGGGCGCTTTAAGGTGACAGACGTTTCCCCCCGCGGGATCGACGACAAAGAACTGTTTCGTCTCGCCGCCTCCGCGGAAACGGCGAGCGTTCATCCTATCGCAAAGGCGATCGTCGCGGAATACGACGATGCGGCAAACTCTCCTCTCATAACTCCGCACGACGTCGTTGAGGTACCGGGGCGCGGGATAAAATGCACCCTCGGCGCGTCTTCCGTTCTCGCCGGGAACGCAAGACTTCTTGAGGACGAAGGCGTCGGGGTGCCTGAAACGTCCGGCGCGACCTGCGTACATATCGCAAGGGACGGTGTATACGTCGGATCGGTCACCCTCTCTGACGTTCCCAAAGACGGAGCGAAGGAGGCGATCGGTACGCTGAAAGATCACGGCGCCACGGTCTATATGCTGACCGGCGACAGGAAGGACGCCGCCCGCACCGCGGCGGACGCGGTAGGGATCGACAACGTGTACTCCGAGCTTCTCCCGGAGGACAAAACTTCAATTCTCAAAAAAATAGCCGCCTCATCCGGCGGCGGGTGCGTTTTCACGGGCGACGGCATAAACGACGCGCCCTCGCTTGCGACAGCCGACGTCGGGATCGCAATGGGCGGCGCGGGATCCGATCTTGCCATAGAGTGCGCCGACGTCGTTCTTCTTGACGACGACGTCGGAAAGGTCTCGTACGTTTACGGTCTTTCAAAGAAGGTGAGAAGAACCGTCGTTCAGAACATTGTTTTCGCGCTCGGAGTAAAAGCCTTCGTTCTCATCCTCGGCGCGCTCGGCGTCGCCGCCATGTGGGAAGCGGTTATCGCGGACGTGGGCGTATCGGTCGTCGCCATACTCAATTCAATAAGGATAATGAGATACAGATGAATTTTTCTTAACAAACTCCGCTGTCTCGATAAGCTTACCGCCGTTCACGCGCGACTCTTCCGCGGCAAGGGCTATGACGTGGCTCTCGAGAGTCTCGTCTATATCGGTCATCGAAGATGACGGCTCCAATCCTCCCTCAAGAAGAGAAATAAGATCTTTTATACCTGCACCACGCCCGGGGCATCGTATACGTGACCGGCATCCTGGCCAGCCAGTTTATCAGCAACGTGCCCGCCGCCATGCTGCTGGCCGGCTTCACCCGCAACGCCGGGGAACTGCTGCTGGGGGTAGACGTCGGGGGCCTGGGCACCCTGATCGCCTCCATGGCCAGCGTGATCAGCTACAAACTCTACACCGCCGCCTATCCCCATCAGGCGATGAGCTACCTGCGCATGTTCCTGTTCTACAACTTTGCCGGACTCATCGGCATCGGGGCAATCGTGTACTGGTGGATGGTGAGGTAGCAAAATCATTTCACAAATTCTTCACAAAAGCTAACAAAATACAGCGTTTTTTTTGGAAAATGACCGAAAAGGCCTTAAACTGTGAACTTTTCTTCACAGTTTATCCGGAAAAACGCTTTATTTTTTTATTGCAAGCCTTTAAACTTTGTCTTGTGCCAGGCGAAAGGAGGCTGATACATTGCGGTTATTCCGATGGCAGGCCCGAAGTTCCGGCGGGAGAGCATATAACGGCGAATACTATGCAGAGAGCGAAGAACAGGTTATTGACTTCATCCGCAGGAATTATGGGTATGTTACAAACATTGAAAGGGTTAAGGACGGAAGATCCGTTCGCCGTTGGTTTGAACCGCGCTTGCAATTCTCAGGTAAGGAAAGGGCAAAT
>JAFXNX010000324.1 GCA_017529175.1 Clostridia bacterium | reverse complement strand
TTCGGAAAATACAACGAAAGATTCGACAAATCGATAAAATATGACTGGCTCTCCAAGGATCAGCAAGTTCAGGACGATTAAGCCGCGGATAAATACTGCGCGTTCCACTTCACCGTAAGCGCGATGAAGGACTTAGTCGTCCTCAACAAAAAGAGCAACGACAAAGCGTGGTTCGCGTCTTTCGACAAGAAGATGCCGACTCTGATCGTTTCAGGCTCCGACGACCCCGTGGGCGACTACGGAAAGGGCGTTACAAAGGTTTACGACTCTCTTAAGGCGCAAGGCTGCGACGTCACGCTCAAGCTCTACGAGAACTGCCGCCACGAGATACTGAACGAAACGTGCCGGGAAGAGGTCACAAGTGATATTGTCAAGTTTGCAAACGCGTAACGCGGCGTTTATATAAATAATATCCGCAGTTTTTGCCCTTTCGGGTCGATACTGCGGATATTTTTACCTTATCGCTCGTTTTTATCTGAATTCAACTCCCCAGCCGCCGACGTAATAACGTCTTATCAGCGTCGCGTCCTTGAGATTTACGACGCCGTCGCCGTTGACGTCGGCTATCGTCATATCGAGTTCGACTCCCCAGCCGCCGACGTAATAACGTCTGATCAGCGTCGCGTCCTTAAGGTTGACAACTCCGTCGCCGTTCACGTCGCCGTAGATGCCTTTTATGACTCTGACCGATCCCGGGATTTTATCTATCTCGACGTCGTCGCCGTTCAAATCTTTCGCGGTGACTTTGAGCGATACGGGATAATCCGCTTCATTTGCCCCGTCTTTGACCTTGAGGGTCAGAGTGAATATCTTTCCGTTCAGATCCGTTTCATTCTTGAACGCCGCAACGCCCTTTCCGATATCCGCCTTCCAGTCCGCAAGCACCGCGTCAGGCAGTTCCCATTCTCCGCCGATAAGCTCGAGCGAGTCCGCGTCAAACGAAATATCAGATACGGAGAGCGCCTTTATCGGTGGCGCGTTCTTAAGAGTAACGCCGAGGGTCACGGTAGCGCCTGTGCGGGCGCTCGCCATGTCAACGGCGGCGCTCGGATACGTTACGTCCGGGTCTTTTACGGTATAAACGCAGCTTCTTGTCTCTTCCGAAGGAAGAAGCTTCACGGTGACACTGACTTTTCTTGAAGTTCCCTCCTTGACTCTGACGGTGAGCTTTGCAAAATCGCCGTCAAAAGAGGTGAGCGATGAGAAAGCTGCGACTCCTTTCATCTTTTCAAGGTTGAAATCCTTCATAAATGCACCGCTCTGAAGCATCTCGCCGGATATCAGCTCAAGTGAGTCGCCGAGAGAAACGTCGATTGAGCCCGAGCGCGACGTTCCGGCGCCCGAGAGAGAGACGGTGAGGGTCACTTCCTCCCCGACTCCCGCCGCATCCGCGTCTGACGATATGACGACTTTAAATCCCTCTTCCGCGGATACCGCAGTCGCCATTACAAAGATCGTCACGGCGCAAATAAGTATTGATAGAATCCTTTTCATATATTCCGACCCCGTTTATCAGTCGATCGGGAATTCATCCGGGAAGAAGACGTAGTAGAGCAGATAGATCGCGTCCTCATCCGTCACTTTTCCGTCTTTATTGAAATCTCCGTCCTGATTAAGCGTGAAATCATCCGGGAAGAAGACGTGATAGAGCAGATGGACTGCGTCCTCGTCGGTGACCTTGTCGTCGCCGTTAAGGTCTCCGACCATAATATTTCTGACTGTCACGGAACCTTCGTCAGTATAGACCGTGACGTCCTCGCCGGCGGAATCCTTTGCGCTGACTATCAGTTTTACAGTATATACTCCGTCCGCCGCGTCGTCGCTTACGCGGAAGGAAAGTGTGATTATGGTAGTTCCGTTGAGGTCGGCTGCCTTTGCCATCGTGACGACCCCCTTCCCCGCTTCCGCGTTCCAGTCCGAGAGGACTGCTCCGTCGACAGACCACTCCGCGCCGAGAAGAGACAGGATTGCAGGATCAAACGTGACGTCGGACGCCGCTATCGCCTTGATATCCGGCGTGTTCTCGAGTGTTACGCTGACGCTCACGTCCTTGCCCGAACGGGCGACTGCGTTGTCGACGATCGCCCTCGGAGCCGTGGGATCGGAAGGATCGTAATTCGGATCGATCGCACCGCAGACCGAGCATACTCCGTATACGTAATTGTGATCGATCACCGGAACTACAGTCTGTTCCGTCTTGACGTATCCGCATCTTGAGCACGCCTCGCCATCGGTAAGTCCGGTCTCGGTGCAAGTCGCCGCCTTCCCGGGGATCGTAACAAAGCTGTGTCTGAGCGCTTCAATTTCTCTTGTTTCGGTCGCATCACATCTCGAGCAGTATCTTGTTTCTTCTCCAAACTCCGTGCAAGTGGGAGCAGTCGTTTCCACCCATTCGCCGAAGCTGTGACCGAGAGCATCTTGAGAACCGGTATTAAGGGTCGAACCGCACCGTCCGCAAACTAACTCATCGAGCCCCTGTCCCGTACAGCTGGGATTAACTCTATGCACCCAAGTTCCCTCATCGTGACCGATAGCTGGGATATCAACCGTTTCCGAATATCCGCAATCGGTACAGGTGTATACCGCGTATCCGGAAGTGAGGCACGAAGGCTGCACCTCGTTCGTGAGCTCTCCGAAGGTATGAACGTGTGATGAATCATATACCAGGTATCCAACGTTTACCCATCCTTCGGTAGATCCGGAAATAACTCTTCCCTTCGCTCCGGGAAGATCTTTGTTTGAATTGTGTTCGTATACTATCTCACCGGTAAAACGAAGCGACGTTCCGCGTGACCATGATGCAATAACCGAGCTTGAATTGTCGGGCTGAGAGCGGATAAGAACTGTTGTTGAAGACTTGGAAAAAGGACAGATGGCGTATTTGCCGGCTTGCAGCTCTTCAGCGAGCTCGCCTTTTATGTATGTACCTTCAATCTGGTCGCAGACAAATCCGACGGCATTTGACAGATGATAGAAGATTTCGCCGTTACGGTTCGATCCGACATAATCGGCATAAACGAAGTAATATCTTGGTATCGAACTGATATTGTCGCCGTTGACCGTCATAGTCGCGACCGGGCCGTCAGCGTTCGGAGTTGAATAAAGCGTTGCAGCTCCGTTCACAAGAACAAGATATTCTCCAACTTCCTCTTTTGAAAGGTCAAAATAATCGACGTCGGCTGATAATGCGGACGTTGTAAATTCCACAAAATCGGAATTGTACGTTTTTCCGCCAATAATACATGAAACACGGACGCTGTACGTCGTATCCGGCTCCAGTTCGGATATCGGAATATTGTTATTGTTAAAATAATTCAAATCTCCGGGCAAAAACGCCGGATCTTCGGAATATATAGTGGAGACCTCGTTGCTGTCTCCGTCGTAAAGGAATATTCCGATATAAGTGACGATACCGTTCAGCACTCCGCTCGGTAAATCGCATCTTTGAGACACGACTGCCGACGTAGCCGTAATATCGGTGACTGTTACGTTATAGTTGACAGCCAGGATCGTATCGTCGCCGGCTGAGGTTGACGGCGTTGTGAAAGCCACCGCTTCGGAAGCGACCTCATTTCCGTTGATTATCGCAAATATCTGAGCTTTGTAAGTAGTTCCGGGTGTGAGTCCGGTGATCGGATGGGGAGTCGT
>JAFXNX010000323.1 GCA_017529175.1 Clostridia bacterium | reverse complement strand
TGGTCTCGCCGCCATGCTTTCTGATGCGGGACTTGCCGTTGACACCGTAAATACTTTGACCGGCGGAGAGCAGCAGGTCGCTGATTATGAGTATAACGGAATTCCGCTGCAGATCCGGATAGGCAGCAACGCTACCGCACAGATCAATATTTTTGTGTCAGTGAATCAATATTGAGCCGCTCTGGTTTCTATCGGCAGATCAATTTATGAGGACATGTTATGTTTGAAGAACGCTTCATTCAGCTTGTAGAAGAAAACGGCGGCTTTGAGTTTTATCAGGCATACCGGAACGACGTGGATCATATTCTCGGCGGTAAAGGCAATACCTATTGGTATGTCATTATGAAAAAAGGCAAGGTCACCGAGTCCTATATCGGAAAAAACAGCGGCGGCGCGTGGGAAGACGTTTGCGTCAAAGGCAGCGGCGCAACTCAAAAGACGAAAACCATGCCCGCAGGCAGCACGATCAGGAAGATCGCCGAAAAGGCGTATCTCTGCCAGGACGAGCCGTGGGTCACGCGGCGCACGCCGAAACCGATCGAGGATTCGCACCCGCGCTACCATTACGTGTACGGCTTCGGCGACAAGGGGCTTGACGTATCGGTAGAATACGGCGTGACCATCGCTTACAACGACGTCAAGGACGCTGACGCGGGTTTTCATTTAAGATACCTTTATACGGGCTCCGACGTCGAAACACCGTAATACTTCGGGGGCGGACAAGTTCCACCCCCGTTTGCTTTCTATTGAGGAGGGTTGTAAATTGCTAAAGAGATTTCTGTTTTTGGCGTTAGCGGTATTTATGACTTTTTCGCTTTGCTCCTGCGATTTCCGGTCATTATTCGGAGGGGAGCAAACGTCGTCCGACAACGTCAAAGATGATCCCATCGTCGGCGACGGATCTTCTTATTCTGAGTTTATCAACGTTATGAAAGAGATCAAAACGCGCGGCGATAAAACGTCGGAAATGGGGCTTCCGGTCAACAGCGAATACTATTATTCCTTCGCCGGGGCTTCGGTCAGCGCGTTCCGCTACGCCGTGGAATATATTCTCTGGTTAAAGGGCGAGGGTGACACGCTCGATTCCTTCACTTCCGGCAGCAGATACAGCGGCTTTGATACGATTGCCGAAATCAATTGCTCTTCGCCGTATCCGACGTATTTTGAGGGCTTGCTGTATGAAGTGCAAGGAAAAAAAGAAGAGGCGATCGAATCCTATGCGTGGGCGTCGATCATGCCGACGTTCCCGGAAGAAGGGCTGGATTTTTACTATCTGAAAAAGATGGAAGTCAATAAGCTGTATGAACTTAGGGATACTCTGCGCGAAGTCGAGGAGTCGATTTATTCCGTTTACGCTCCGGTTCTGACAGGGGCTGAACGGGACAGGACCATATTTGACAGCAAGTCTCTTATAAGTAAATCATCGGAATGTGTAAAGGAGGCCGATTATACGTCGGCGCTCTGTTACGCTAAGCAGGCGCTGAGAGTCGATCCGTTTGACGAACTCGTGTGGCAGAACGCCGCTATTTGTGCAATTTATTCGGAGGATTTCATACTCGCGGGAGAATATATCGACGAAGCGACGGCGATTTTCCCCGAAAACGAGAAACTCACAGAGATCAAGCGTGCTATGCTTGATGCGATAGATAAGGGGGCGCGGTAATGAAAAAGGTAAGAAAATCTCTCGCGGCTTTGCTCGCACTTGTATTTACGGTATTCCCTTTGACTTTTGCTTTTCCCGTATCAGCGGCAGCTGGAGCGGCAACCGGCGCTGAGATCG
>JAFXNX010000322.1 GCA_017529175.1 Clostridia bacterium | reverse complement strand
CTCAAGTCTCAGCAAGTCGTGCTCAAGGTCTTCCTTCACTAGGATATCGTCGAGAGTTTTCTCAAGCGTCGGGTCGAAGATATCGACGCGGGAAAGATTGATCGATACCGGAAGCGTTATCCCGTATTGCGCGCGCCAGCGTGATATCTGCTTCGCGGCTTCCGCCCATACGAACTTGTCCACTTCTCCGATCTTTCCGTTTTGCTCAAACAAAGAGACAAAATCGCAAGGCGAGATCATTCCGAATTCGGGATGCTGCCAGCGTACGAGCGCCTCGGTGCTGACGAGCTTCGGCGCCTCTGCGCTTATATCGTATTTCGGCTGATAGTAAACTTCAAATTCAAAGTTGTCAAGCGCGTGGCGCAGATCGTTCAGCAAACGCTGACCGTAGAGCTCTCGCTCTCTTATCTTCTCATCGAATACGACCAGCCGGTCGTTATATCGCCCTCGCACCATATTGCACGCCGTTCTCGCTCTGTCGAACAGTTGTACAGGTTCGAGTTTCTTCTGCCACGGCATGACGCCCATGCGGATGCGAATGCTGGCGTTAGGCGCAAATTCGTTAAGTTTCTTCTGCAGCCGTTCAAATACCGGATGATAATCTGCCGTATGGAGGCAGTATATGTCGAAGCGGTCCGCTCCGAACCTTCCCGCTATCCCGTCGGACTCGCTTGCAACGGCGCGTACCTCATTCCCGAGAACGCGAAGGATCCGGTCTCCGAACTCTCTTCCGTTCAGTGCGTTGATCGAATGAAACTGATCTATATTCAGAACGACCGCGTCGCGCGCAACGTCCGTCTTTTCGCGGTACATACGGTTTGCATATTCAAAGAAATAGTCGCGGTTGTAAAGTCCGGTCAGGCTGTCCGTCTCGGTAGCATTGATCAGCTTCTTCGCGCGCCGCTCCGCGCGCATGCTCTTTGCCATAAACAAGACGATCACAAAGAGCACCACGGCGCCTGCCACGGCGACATATCCGAGATTACCCGTAATAAAATCGCCCAGAGTGAGTTTTGCATCCTGCGCAATGTAATACGACAGCATCGCGTTGACGGTCGAATCCGGAACGAGCCCGATCACCTTCGCTAAGATCGAATACAATTCCGTTTCCGCTTCCGAAACGGCAAAACTGTAATCAAGTCCTTTCCCGGTGGTATACGTCGTCATCTGATACCGGTCGCACAGCTTTGAAATATTGTTGAAACGGTAATTGCTTATGAGCACGCAGTCCGCTATCCCCATATAAACGGCGTCAAGACATTCTGTGATATTATCAAAGTATACTTTCCGCCATGACGGATAGTTGTCAATGAGAAACGCATCGTAATTCGGGTTTCCCTTATTTACAGCAACTATAACGTGCTCTCTTTTTGCGATAATACCGCTGTCCGCCTGACGCACAACGGCGTAAACGTCCGTCCGCATCAGGGACGGCGTCACCAATATGTTGAGTTCTTCTCCGTCGTAACTTGTAAGATTCGCGGGGAACACGCAGTCGATCTGCCCGCGCTCCATCGCATCCAGCGCATCGGCTACGGTTTCGTAAGGCACGGCTTCAAAGTCGATGTGAAGATTCGATATGCAGTCGGAAGCGTACTCGAGATAATCCTTAAGCGCTCCTGTAAGTTTACCCGTCTCGGGATCTTTGGCGCAGAACGCAAGGTAGTTATCCTGATATCCTACGCGTATCGTGCCGTGGGAGGCGAGCCACTCCTTATCCTCTACTGTTGCAAACGCGTTTGTACCGAAGCGCTGAACGTACTTTTCAAACATTTTTTGATTGTAGTACGGATCCTCGTCATGTATAATGCTCATCGCCGCGTTAAGCTGTGCGAGAAGATCGGGGCGGGAATTGTTCACTGCAAAATAGAAATCGGACGAACCGATCTTGCACACGGGCACGAGTTTCTCGGGGTCTCCGTAAGCGTTCAGAGTTATATACGCGTCGAGTTTGCCGGTCTCGAGCATATCAAGGGAATCAACTTCCGTACAGGTAAGCTCTTCAAGCTGTGCCTCGATCTCGTGTTTATTTGCCCATTTTTGATAAAGTGCTGCCTGGACGCTGCCCTTGTTAACGCCTATGTGCTTGCCGTTCAGAGTGGAAAGATCCTCCGGCGTGATATCGCGATTTCCCGGAGCGATGAATATGCAGTACTCCTCCGTTCCCATCGGGAGCTCCGAAAAGAGCATTTTTTCCGCGCGCTCTTCTGTATACGATACGTCGCTCAAAACGTCGATCTCACCGTCGACAAGCATCTGCATAAGATCTGACCAGCTTGCGTTCACATAAGTATAGTCCCATCCCGAATATGCGGCGATCTTGAGCTGATACTCGTATGCATATCCGGATCTGCGTCCCGATTTATCGGTTGAGTTGAAAGGAGATTCGTACCATCCGACGCGCACCGTTTCGGAAGGCGCTTTTGCAAAGGAAGAAAAAGGCATGGCGCACGTCCCGAGCAGGATGATCAATAGCAAAACCGCAGATATCCTTTTCGTTATTCTGTTATAGCAAAAATTCATCAGATAACTCCTTCAGGTGTAATAAACGGGTTGTCCGCACAAAATCAGGCAAAACTTTTCATTTGTTGGGCATTTTTGATAAAAAAGACATATAAAACAGTATATATATAGCTATTATATATTATCATTGATCACGCAAAAAATCAAGATATTATTAATTATTTAAATAAATTATAAATAAAAAGGGAACGAGAAAAACGCGGACGGATTTAGCGATCCCGCCGCACATGGCGTATTGTTTGTGTCGGTGTCGCCGGATATCGTCGGATTTTTGAGACTCCCCGGGCATGGAGCGCGGCAAAATAATGAAATATCCAAGCGCAAATGCGTAAAAATCCGCAGGTTTTTCTTCTCGAAGGAAGACAAACCCTGCGGATCCTCTTATATCAGAAATATGGCGTTACTCTATTATCTTTTTTAAAGCGACAGCGTCTCAATCGTCGGCCGCCGTTATTCAATTCGTTCCGGCCAGCGCGGAGTCGTCGCCTGCGAGGATGGCGCCGGAAAGCACCTGTCCCGAGGCGTTCAGAGCCGCGGTATTGCTGTCGCACGAAACGAGGAACAGCACTGTCATGAGCGCCATAATTATTGCAAAATACTTTTTCTTATCGTTTTCCCACTTTTCTTTATACACGACGTTCATGATGCGGTATGTTTTTGTTGTGACTCTATTATCCGCGCAAAGATCGAAGCATTATTGAAGAACGGATTTTTTTCAAGATCCGCATCATTTGCGTTTGAAATTGCGTCGTGAATATGGTATTATAATAACAGTATGAAACGAAAACGGGGGATAAAAATGAACGGCGCGTATATTCCCGACAACGATCTGCATATCCACACATACCTTTCTCCCTGCTCCGCGGACCCGCGTCAGACGGCGTATGCGATACTTGACTACGCAAAGGCGAACGGCTTTCGCGATATTTGTGTGACCGATCATTTCTGGGACGAAAAAGTTCCCGGCGCAACACCTTTTCTGAAAGGCGAGAACCTTGATCTGCTTAAAAAAATACTTCCTCTTCCGAAGGAGCGCGGTATACGCTTTATGTTCGGGTGTGAAACGGAGCTTCATAGATCGGGTGCCCTTGCCATCGCGAGAGAGACATTTGATGAGTTTGATTTTGTCGTGATACCGATAAACCACTTTCACATGGGCGGCTTTACGATACCTGACGAGGACTTCAACAAACCGGACAGGGTCGCCGCGCACTGGGTCGAGAGATTTTTGCACGTACTCGGTATGGATCTGCCGTATCACAAGATCGGGTTTGCTCATCTCTCCTGCGAGCTTATGGCGACCGCGACGCGGGACGACCATATCAAGGTAGTGGATTTGATACCGGACGACGATATGAAGCGCTGCTTCGCTCTTGCCGCGTCGCGCGGCGCGGGGATAGAGCTGAACTTCGAGACCTTCTTCGATTACTCGGACGACGAGCTTGACAGGATAATGAGAATGTACCGCATGGCAAAGCGCGAAGGATGCAGATTTTATTTCGGCAGCGACGCGCATCACCCGGAAGACTTTTTGCGCTCGCGCGAAAAATTCACGCGGGTCGCAGAACTGCTTGAACTCACTGAACGCGATATATTCAAAGTGCCGTAAACGGCAAAACAGTGCTTTTGCATATGCATTAGCACTGTTTGTTTTTATTCGTTTGCGCGGATCAAATGAAGCCATAACAGTCGCGGGCGCTCATATCCCCGCTCTGCCGTAAAACGAGCCCTTGCACGCTCACACCGGCAAACAATATCCTGAATATGGAAAAGTGTCGATTGACAAACGTTTTACGTTCGGCTATACTTATAATATCAGCTTTTGGAGGGACAAATTTGGAAAGGAAGAGAAACCGGGGCGACGCATCTGCCGGACGGATGAACGTGCTGGAAAAGATCGCCGCGCTTATCGTAAAGTCGAGATATATAATATTCGTTCTCTTTGCCGCCGCGGCGCTTTTCTGCATACTGTCGGTCGGCAAAGTAAAAGTCAATAATGAACTGACGTCTCTTCTGCCGCCCGATTCCGAAACAAGGCGCGGGATCGTCATTATGGATGAGGAGTTTGAGTCTTACGGCTCGTCGAAAGTAATGATATCCGGTATCGCGTATGATGACGCGAAGAATCTCTCGGAGAAGATCAAAGATATCGAGCACGTCTCTGACGTCGGCTTTGACGATACTCCTTCGCACTACAAGGACTCATCGGCGCTCTTCACCGTATCATACGACGCGTCGAACGACAATGACGGAACGCAGGAGGCGATATCAAAGATCGCTTCCCTTGTCGAGCCGTACGAGAGTTACACGGCCGGCGGCTCGGTCTACTCAAAGAGTCTTGCGAGCGAGATGGGGTTTGTGATACTCCTCGCCGCGATCGTAATACTCGCAGTACTGCTTTTTACGTCACGCAGTTACTTCGAGATCGTGATCTTTGCGGTCGTTTTCGTATTTGCGGCTCTGTTGAATATGGGGACGAACTATCTTGTCGGAACGATATCGACGATCACAAACTCAGTGGCAGTCATCCTTCAGCTCGCGCTTGCGATCGACTACGCCATAATCTTCGCTCACAGATACGAGAGCGAGTCGACGTATACGTCACAGCCGAGGGAGGCGCTGATTCGCGCACTGTCCAGATCCATCGTTGAAATATCGTCCTCAAGTCTCACAACGATAGCGGGGCTGGTCGCGCTGACGCTTATGCAGTTCCGTCTCGGGTACGATCTCGGGATCG